>NZ_JBHULV010000008.1:0-32203 GCF_042684645.1 Pedobacter alpinus | reverse complement strand
TGAAATTTTCATGGTATACCATTTCTGTTTTCATAGTTTTGAAGAAACTCTCTGCCACAGCATTATCCCAGCAATTCCCCTTTCTGCTCATACTCTGATTTACTGAAAATCTGATCAGCTCCCCACTCGTTTCAGTGTTCCTTTTTCAGGATCACTGAAATGCTTTGTGAAAGCTAGAACTCCCGTCCGGAATCTTTGCAAACTACATCCTTTACATCTCTAAAACCCTACTTTGTCTTGAAAATTTTTAACACCAAATTAGGATATTACTTTGAATTTTCCGGACATAGTCCTCGGTTTTCTTATTTAGATTTAAGTGACCGCTGCAATAGCGAACACTTAAACCATATTGGGATATAAAGGATTACTTTTCTCATGAATATTTAGTTTTTCGGCAAAGTTCGTTTAACTTAACTTGTGGTTGGTGTTATCACCAACCACTATTTTTTTAAAGCAATTGGCAAGCAATATTCTGTTGTGAAACATATATATGGTGCGGTGATAACACCGACCACAGGCGAAATTAAACATATATGTGGTGCGGTGATAACACCGGCCACAGGTGAAATTTGTGGTTAGCGGATGCCTATTTTATTCTTTGTAAAAGTCATTCTTGTATTTGATTCTATCTTCGTCTGATTCGGTTTTACTAAGTAGCCGTGATACCAAATCATTAATTTTATTTAACTTCTTGGTTTCGTTGTGCTTTTTATAATATTGATAACAAATCTTGAATGGCTTTAGGTAATTCAAATTAAATTTATTTACAAAATCTTCACTTGTGTCGTAATAAAAATGATTAGTTAAGTAGTCTAGTGAAAACCTATTCTCTAATAGTTCCCTATTGGCTAAGTCGTTATTAAATTTTGACTTTGAATACCGATATGCTAAACCTTCTACATACAAGTTGTCTTCAAGTCCCTTGTACCTTTCGGGCGCCATTGACAATCCAATGTAAAGAGGTCGAGATATTTTGTGAGAGGTAACAAGCGTATTTACAACTTTAGCCCAGTTTTGTGCATATTCATTTAAATCGATTTTACCAAGTTCTATAGGCTGGATATTTAATTCTTTAAATATCCTCTCTCGGTATTCTTGAAATAACAAAAAATCAATATTTATAATTTCGACATCTGGTCTAATATTTTTAGCATCTTGTAACATCCAAAGAGGGTAGGTATCATTGTCATTTTCAACTAAAATTATACTATTTGGCGCTAAGGACATCAAAACATTATACGCATAATTGAGCAAGCCAATAGAAAATTCATTTCGTCTGAACCACCTTTTATTTACTTCTTTTCTTAACTCAGTGTCAAAAGTTGATGTGGCATGAGTTACGACAGTAGCGTGAATTCCCTCAAAATCGGGGTTTAACTTGTATGCTTTCATCAAAAAATCGCCATTACTTGTAACGCCACCAGTTGAGCCTGCAACAAAATAATATGTAAAAGTATTAGGGATGTATACCTTCATAGAATCTATAATCTCTTCTCCAAACTTAAGTGAGGGAGATTCTTTAATAAAGTCACTTTTCCAATCGGCAGAACCTTGAGCATTTCTACAAGCTCTGTAATAATTAAACCAACTATTTTCAGACGTAAAGTCTTTTTTTAATTCATTAAGCCAGAGTTCTGCTTGTTTTACATAATATGTGTGAGGTTTTTTTTCCCTTGCAAAAGAAATTTGTTTTTCTGGTGTGTCATAGTTTTCCTTATTTTCTTGACAAAACGTATTCAAAGGAAATAATAGTAGAAAGAAATAGGTGAAATTTTTAACTTTAGAAATCATGTTGATTAAGATTTAGGTTTCAGCCAACTTCTATATAAGAAGCTTTATATCTCCAACATCCTCCAATTTGGTCGTATCGGAGAAACTTTTTCTAAATATATTACAATTCAATAAATAAAAACAAAAATGAATCAATCATTTAAAAAATGGAAACCAGCTGACCTGCAACAGCCTAACTTCCTAAGCCGGATAGTAACGGAAAACCCACAGCGAGTGAAACGAAGCGAGGATTTGCAGTGAAAAGCCGGGGCAGGCTGCTGTAAAAAAGCAAAAAGCCTAAGTTCTTTCTAAAAAAACTCAGGCTTTCCATTAATCAGTATTATCTATTTACTATTCTCTACTCCCCTATTTCCCAAAACCTACTTAGCAACTTCCTTAGCCCAAGTATCTTTTAAAGTAACTGTTCTATTAAATACCAAGTTATCTGGGGTCGAGTCGGCATCTACACAAAAATAACCTTTGCGTATAAACTGGTAACGTCTATCTGGGTTTTCTTCTAATTGTTGCGGAGCGTTTGCTAAATCTGGTTCTATGTAAGCATTTTTTAAAACCACTAAACTTTCGGGGTTTAGGTAATCTTTAAAATCGCCTTCTTCGCGGTCTGGCTCTTCTGCTGTAAATAACCGATCATACAATCTTACTTCGGCAGTTTTAGCATGTTTTACACTCACCCAATGCATGGTTCCTTTAACTTTTAGCCCGGATGTATCTTCGCCAGATTTTGATTCGGGGAAGTAAGTGCAATGAATTTCTGTTACGTCTCCTTCGGCATCTTTTACAAAATCATCGCAACGTACAATATATGCGTTTTTTAAACGGCTCATTAAACCTGGGCCTAAACGGAAGAATTTTTTTGGTGGTTCTTCCATAAAATCTTCACGCTCTATCCAAAGTTCTCTACTAAACGGAATTTGGCGTTCTCCATCATGCCCTTCCACTTCGGGGTTATTTTCGCCATGTAGCATTTCCTCTTGCCCTTCTGGATAGTTAGTAATCACCATTTTAATGGGATCTAAAACGGCCATTCGTCGCCAAGAGGTTTTGTTTAAATCTTCGCGAATAAAAAACTCTAATAAGCTAAATTCTATTAAATTTTCGCGTTTTGCAATGCCTGTACGGTTGCAAAAGTTACGGATCGAGGAAGGAGTAAAGCCTCTTCTGCGCAAACCAGAAATTGTAGGCATTCTGGGATCGTCCCAACCAGTAACATGTTTTTCGTTTACCAACTGCAATAATTTTCTTTTGCTGGTAACGGTATAGTTTAAGTTTTTACGGGCAAACTCGTATTGTTTAGACGGATAAATTTCTAATTGGGCAATTAAAAAATTATATAAATCGCGGTGCGGGATAAACTCCAAAGTACAAATAGAATGTGTTACATGTTCTATGGCATCGCTTTGTCCGTGAGCAAAATCATACATTGGGTAAATGCACCATTTATCTCCGGTACGGTGATGTTTTGCATGTTTTATACGGTAGATAATTGGATCACGCATTATCATGTTTACATGCGCCATATCAATTTTTGCTCTTAAAGTTCGGCTACCATCTTCAAATTCACCATTTTTCATACGGGTAAATAAGTCTAAGTTTTCGGCAACGCTACGGTCTCTAAATGGGCTATTTTTACCTGCTTCAGTTGGTGTACCTTTTAGGGTTGCCATATCTTCAGAATTTAATTCATCTACATAAGCCAAACCATTTTCTATTAGCTTCACCGCAAAACCGTAAAGTATGTCAAAGTAATCGGAAGCGTAAAATTCATTCTCCCATTTAAACCCTAACCATTTAATGTCTTTTTTAATAGCTTCAACATAAACTGTATCTTCTGTAATTGGGTTGGTATCGTCAAATCTTAAGTTGGTATAACCGTTAAATGTTTGTGTTAAACCAAAATTTAAGCATATACTGCTGGCGTGGCCAATGTGTAGAAAGCCATTAGGTTCTGGCGGAAAACGGGTGACAATTTTATCGTATTTACCTTCTTTTAAATCGGTTTCTACAATTTCTTCTATAAAATTTAATGATTTTTCTTCTGACATGAATTTTAATATAATGCTTGGCAAAAATACTAAAATTAAAGGAATGCAGAAGCAATGCTGAAAACCCTTAAAAATATCTCAGCCACACGAGCTTTGTCACTTTTTTCTTGAAAAAAAAGTAACCAAACCCGAGCAGAGCGAACACCTGAGTGCCAAAAAACAATATTTATCGAAGAAATTCAAAGCTTTCGAATATTTTTTCGGTTAGCTCCAATAAATCTTTTATGGCGCAATCTGAGCCGTTAAATTGACTCTTGCTAAAACAAAGTTTCTGCTTTTTCACTTCTACACATTGCTTGGTTCTTCTGTTTCCTCAAGTTGCTGCAAAAGATTTATCGGGCTTCCCTTCCAAATCTTCTTATGCCATTCCTATTGAAAGGCTTTATAAATTTGATAATCTAATTTGAAGTTTACAAGTAGTATTTCCATTTTAAAAGTAGCGTTGGAAGTGCTAGGAAATCAGAAAATTGGTAGCACCACAAACTTGATGAAAGCAGACCCGAGCCTATAGCGTAGCGGTTTTACGATTGTGTTTGCAATACCATTGTTTAGCACAATCGAGTAAAAATAAGCGATGTCGATTTTCTGATATGTGATTGAATTGTGACCAAAGCACATTGGCAAAAAAAAAGATTTTTGTTTCTTTTTATCTGAAAAGAAATAGCCTCCCATGGTAATGAATGGACACTCGCTAAGAATATAGAAACTGGTAATTAGCTTTCATCCAAAGACATAAATAAATTATTTAACGACTCTGAAAATAATGGATGTGCGAAAATATTTCTTCGTACTTGGGTGTAGGTTATTTTTCCCATCATTGCCATTTGTAATACCGACATTATTTCGCCTCCTTGGGTTCCTATAATGGTGGCACCTAAAATTTGTTTCGTTTTTGCATCTACAATTGCTTTCATAAAGCCAAGTGTTTCGCCAGTTTCTAAAGCTCTTGCAACATACTTCATTGGTAGTTTTGCTACTTTATAATTGAGTTTTTGCGCTTTTGCTTGCTCTTCTGTTATTCCAATTCTACCTACTTGTGGGTCGGTAAATATACAATAAGGCACAATTCTGTTGGTGATGCTGCTATTTTTTTTCTGAATTAAATTATCATAAATAACAATATGATCATTATAGGCAATCTGTGTAAAAGCTGGTCCCCCTTTAACATCGCCCAAAGCATATACATTTTTGGCAGTTGTTTTTAATTTATCGTTTAATGTAATGTAACCTTTATCATCTGTTTTGATGCCTGCTGCTTTTAAGTTTAAACTTTGTGTTTGTGGTTTACGCCCAACAGCTATCAAAATATGGCTACAGCTAAAAGTTTTTTCTTTACCGTTTATAGTAGCAACTACCTTTTTTTGCTTTTTGCCACTAATAGCGGTTACATTTGCCGATGTATGAATTTCTATCTTTTCTTTCTCAAATATCTCTGATATTGCCTCGCAAACATCTACATCTTCTTTTGGCATTAATGTTTTTGAGCGTTCTAAAATGGTAACTTTTGCGCCAAACCTTTTCATCATTTGCCCAAATTCTAATGCTATGTAACCACCACCCACAATTATTAGATGCTTGGGAATTTCTTGCAATTCTAAAAGTGATGTTGATGTTAAATAATCTGTATCATTACTGCCTTTAATTTTAGGAATAACCGGGCTGCAACCTGTATTTATAAATATTTGGCTGCCCTTTATTTGGCTTTCTTGTTTCTTGCTTTTTATACTGATGGTTTCTTTATCAACAAAAGAAGCCTCGCCCATTATAATCTCTAAATTTTTTGTCTTTTTTAAGCCTTTTATGGCTCCGTTTCTAAAAGAGGTTACTATCTCATTTTTCCTTTTTAATACGGTAGCATAATCAATCTCAACATTTTTTGATTTTACACCCCAGTTTGCAGAATTTTTCACTAAATGTGCAATACGAGCAGAAGCTATCATTGTTTTTGTAGGCGAACAACCATCGTTAATGCAGGTTCCACCAATCATTCTTTTTTCTATTAAAGCTACTTTTTTACCAGCTTTTGCTAATTTCTTGGCTAAAGGAATTCCCGCTTGTCCGGCTCCAATAATTATTGCATCGTACTTTTTCATAATAAATATTTTAATTAACAATACGTTTTAAAATAACGTTGTGTAAAATCTAATTTAAACAAGCAATAATTTAACCAAATAAGCAAAGGCTATAAAAAGCCAAAGGCTGCTTCATTTCTGAAACAGCCTTTGGCTTAGGGTTAATATATGTTTAGGTTGTATTATTTAAATTCCGAAGAAACTTCAGTAATTTTCCAATCTTTACCTGATTTTATCATGGTTACATAATTCTCACGAGTGAAATTATCGTAAATCATGCTTACTTTAACTAAACTGTAATTGCTAGAATTCATCATTACAGATGAAACAACTGAGCATTGTTGAATTAAATTTTTATTCTTAGCAAGAAAATTCAACTCTTCATTTTTACCATGACTTAAAATTTGATTACCGCGGGTAATGTTAAATTTAACATCATCAGCAAATAATTTTTCCATGCCCTTTGTTTCACCATCTTTAATTAAATTAATGTAAGAGTTGATGCTAAATGTCATGCTTTTGCTTACTTCTGTAAGTTCATCTGCTTTTGTAAAACTGAAAGTTGCCACCATCATCATTATAGCAACAAAAGATTTTTTAAGGTTAATAGTTTTCATCATTTTAGGATTTATAGTTTTTAAATAATTAATATATCCTATAGACGCTAGTAACTAATAATTAGTTACAGGTAGTTAAATATTTTATTTAAAAGACTTGAGTATTTTCTTAAACAAAGAAAATCCCCATCTAATTAAAGATGAGGATTTTCAAAATTTTTTAGAAATGCAAGTAATCTCAACACTCACATCTCTATACTAAAATCTAATTAAGCTCCTAAAACAACTCTTTTAAAAGCTGTAACAGTTAATCCTTTAGATGTTTCATCTAAGAATTTACGGATATCTTTAGAAGAATCTTTAACAAATTCTTGGTTTAATAAAGTTTGTTCTTTGTAGAACTTGTTTAATTTACCAGCAGCAATTTTCTCAACCATTTCTTCTGGCTTTCCTTCTGCTCTAATTTGTTCTTTAGCAATTTCCATTTCTCTTTCGATGATACGAGTATCAACGTCAGCTTTGTCAACACCAACTGGGCTCATTGCAGCAATTTGCATTGCAACATCTTTTCCCGCTTCGTCTAAACCATCAACAGCTTGGTTAAAACCAACCAAAACAGCTAAACGGTAGTTACCGTGAATGTAAGCAACAACTTTATCAGCAGAAATAGATTCAAATTTAGAAACACCTATTTTCTCTCCAATTTTACCAGTTTGATCGATAATTAAATCAGCAATTTTAGCACCGTCTAATTCTAAAGCAGTTAATTCTTCGATAGAAGAAACACCAGCTTCAACTGCTTTATCAGCAATAGCTTGCGCAAAAGCAACAAAATCAGCATTTTTAGCAACAAAATCAGTTTCGCAATTTACTTCAACTACGATTCCTTTTTTACCATCAGCAGTTGTTTTAGCAATAACAACACCTTCGTTAGAATCTCTGTCTGAACGAGAAGCAGCTACTTTAGCACCTTTTTTACGTAAATAATCAATTGCAGCTTCAAAATCGCCGTTAGCTTCAGTTAAAGCTTTTTTGCAATCCATCATACCTGCGCCAGTTTGCTGACGAAGTTTGTTTACATCTGCTGCAGAAATTTGTACTGTAGACATTTTATTAAATTTTCCCCCTCGTTCCCCCTAAAGGGGGATGAGCAGGGTGTGAATATTTTGTGTATTAGTTTTATTTAAGAATGTTAAGCCATTTCGCCATCCCCTTTAGGGGAACGAGGGGCTATTCTCCTTTTGCTTCTTCAGCTACTGGTGTACCTGCGTCTGCAACTTTTCTTGTTCTTTTTCCTTCAACCGGAGCAGCAGCTGGAGCGTCAGCTTTTGCTTTTTCAGCAGCAGCTTCTTTATCACTTTCAGCATCTTTCTCTTGCTTACGTTCTTCTAAACCTTCGTTAATAGCATCTATTATGATACCAGTAATTAAAGAGATAGATTTAGTAGCATCATCATTCGCTGGGATAGGGAAATCGATATTTGAAGGATCAGAGTTAGTATCCACCATTGCAAAAGTTGGGATATTTAACTTTAAAGCTTCTGTTACAGCAATGTGCTCTTTTTTAACATCAACTAAAAATAAAGCAGCTGGTAAACGGTTTAAATCAGCAATACCTCCTAAAAGGGTTTCTAATTTAATACGCTCACGCTGTATCATTAATTTCTCTTTTTTAGATAATACATCATAAGTACCATCTTTAGTCATCTTGTCAATGTTAGTCATCTTTTTGATAGATTTTCTAACAGTAGCAAAGTTAGTTAACATACCACCTAACCATCTTTCGGTTACGAAGGGCATATTTACAGATTTTGCATATTCTGCAACGATGTCTTTAGCTTGTTTCTTAGTAGAAACAAATAAAATTTTACGACCAGATTTAACAATTTGTTTGATAGCAGAAGCTGCTTCTTCAACTCTTGTTAAAGTTTTATTTAAGTCGATAATGTGAATTCCGTTACGCTCCATAAAGATATATTGCGCCATTTTCGGATTCCATTTGCGGGTAAGGTGACCAAAATGTACACCTGCATCCAATAAGTCCTGATAAGTTGTTCTTGCCATTGTCTTGTCCTCCGAATATTAACGTTTACTGAATTGGAATTTCTTACGAGCTTTAGCTCTACCTGGTTTCTTACGCTCAACCATACGGTTATCACGAGTCATTAAACCTTTAGCTCTTAAAGCTGGCTTTCTTTCCGCGTCTAATTCTACAATAGCTTTAGCAATTGCTAAACGAACAGCCTCAGCTTGTCCTTTAACACCACCACCAGCAACATTAACGGTAACATCAAACTGTCCTGTTACTTCAGTAACAATAAAAGCTTGGTTAACAATGTACTGTAAAGGCAATGTTGGGAAATATACTGTATGGTCTTTACCATTAACAGTAATGGTACCGTTACCCTCTTTCAAATAGATGCGGGCAACTGCAGTTTTTCTTCTTCCAGAAGTATTAGTAACTGACATTTCTTTTCTCCTTAAAATTAAAATTTAATTACTTTAGGGTTTTGTGCAACGTGTGGATGCTCATCACCTGCATAGATATACAGATTTTTGAAAATCGCTCTACCTAAACGAGTTTTAGGTAACATACCACGTACAGCCTTCTCAATAATACGAGTAGGGTGCTTTGCCATCAACTCTTTTGGAGTTATGAAACGCTGACCACCTGGGTAGCCAGTATATCTAACATAAACTTTGTCAGACATTTTATCACCTGTCAATTTAACCTTGTCTGCATTGATAACGATAACATTATCGCCGCAGTCTACGTGTGGGGTAAAAGATGGCTTGTTTTTTCCTCTAATCACCTTAGCGATATTAGAAGACAAGCGCCCCAAAATCTCGCCCTGAGCGTCAACAACAACCCATTGTTTGTCAACGGTCTTTTTATTGGCAGAGACAGTTTTGTAACTTAACGTATTCACTTGCTTTGTATTTAATTAATAAAAAATAGTTTTCCCCTAATTTTTTAGGGACTGCAAAGATATAACTATAAATTTATATATCAAATAGTTGAGTGGAGAATTTTATTTTAATGTAGAAGGTTGTGGATTAATGATTTATGAACTAAGTGGATATTTTGAGATATAAGTGATAAGTATTGACAACAACCACAACAGCAAACCTCCTTCTTCCTCCCCAACTTGATATCACAAATTGTGACTTCAAGATTTTTCCTCCAGTCAGTATTACCGCTGTACCACATAAGATATAGTGTATTGGTACAATTGTTGGCTTTGGTAATACATTATCCCTAATTTTAAGTATATTTTACTATGATAGTAATTTCGCACCAAAAAGGCTGGAAAATCATAAATCAAAGATCGCATGGTTTGTTGGCCGCTATGATTGCTTATCAATATAATATTGATTTACCAAACCACATTTTAGTCCCTACGCTTATTGCAATTGCAGAACATGATGACGGCGTTGAAGAAACTGCAAAACAACAAAACTTAACTGAGGCTGGAGCGCCCAGACATTTCATGGTGAGCAATGACTCGAAAAAAACCGATTTAAGTCAGAAATTGAGCATAATGGAAATTGCAAATTCTAAAAGCCTGATAAATGCTTTATTAACTTCTATGCACATAGATTTTATTAGCCAAAGTAAAAAAGGAGATGAAAAGTTAAATTCATTTTTAAAAGAACAGGCAAAAGTTAGAAGTGAAATCATCAAAAATTTAGAGATTGATAAAAAATATGCTGAAAGGTTATATCGATTTGTAGAATGGTGCGACGCTTTATCTTTACTCATTTGCATGGATAAAATACAACCGGAAGGCAGAAGAATGGAAATTTCTGAAAGCCCAGATGGAGATATAAACGAAGTGTTTTACAAAGCAGATAAAGTTATAAGTATTGAACCTTGGGTGTTCAAAAACAAAACCTTCAAAGTATTTTATGAGTACAAAATTTTAGAGCAATTAAAATTTAACTCCATAACAGAATTTGATAAAATGTGCAAAGAAACTAAAGTATGTAGGGAAGAGTTTGTTTTTTCTAATGATTAGATAGTTAATGGGAAATTAAAATTACTTTTAGCTAAGTCTATAAAATAATTGATCAACAAATAATACCGACACTAAACAAATTAAAATATTGTATCTACAGAAATAACAAGATATTATATCAAACAAAACTTAATCCTAACTAAATAATTTATTACCTTCCCTTGTATAAATTGATAGTTAAATGCTAAACCAAACCACTAAAGAAAAAATAAACCGAATTGTTTTCGGCACTGATACCAAAGCAGGCAGACGTTTTGATATTGTATTATTGTGGCTTATACTTTTTAGTGTTTTAGCTGTAGTTGCCGAAAGTATGCCAGAGTTAGGCATGCAATTTCCTGATACTTTTTTTTATATAGACTGGGTGTTTACTATCGTCTTTTCTATCGAATATTTGGTGAGAATTTATGCTGCAGAGAAAAGGAAGAAGTATGTTTTTAGTTATTGGGGCGTCATAGATTTCTTATCAATCATACCTGCTTATATCAGTATTTTTGTTGCTGGCTATCATTATCTTTTAGTAATAAGGGTTTTAAGATTGTTAAGGATTTTTAGAATTCTAAAGCTTATCCGTTTTACCAGAGAAGGCCAGGTTTTACTTACTGCATTAAGATTAAGCATGTACAAAATCAGTGTTTTTATAGCCTTCATTTTTACATTTATAGTTTTAGTAGGTACCTTAATGTATGTAATTGAAGCAGGAAACCCAGGCTTCTCTACCATTCCGGCCAGTATTTATTGGGGCATAGTAACAGTTACCACAGTAGGTTTTGGAGATATTGTGCCTTATACAAGGTTAGGGCAAATGGTTGCATCTGCAATGATGCTTGCCGGCTACGCAATAATTGCGGTGCCAACAGGTATTGTTACTGCAGAACTAACTAAAAAAGCATACGAAAAAAATACTAAACAGTGCGAAAAATGTGACCAAGAGGTAAAAGCAGATGATTGCTACTGTAGCAATTGTGGTCATAAAATAGAAAGTAAAGTTTAAAAGTAAATTTCAAATTATAGTTTTTCCTTGTAAAAAAACATTATAATCCTTATCAATTAATGGGTTAATTAATCTATTAACACTTTCCCGTTTAAAATTGTCAGCATACTAATTTAATATCATTTCATTTCCTATTTTTGAGCACTAAATTATTCATTATGAAAAAATTATACCTTCTAACTTTCGTTTTTTCTTTATTTGTTATTGGTTTATTTGCACAAGATAATTCACCTAAAAAATTTAAAGTAATTACCGGAGTTAATCTTGGTAGCCAGTATATTGATGTTCCGCAATTCAAAGGAAACTCTGCTTTTACCACCAGCTTGCATATAGCGGCATTTGTTGATTTATCAATTTTTAATAATTTCTTTATCCAACCTGGGCTTTCATTTAGCGGAAAAGGGGCTAAATATGATTATGCCGGAACTGGTGTTGACCCTACTTTTGGAGCTTATAATTTTACCTACAAAGGCACATCAAGTGTTATGTATTTGGAAATTCCTATAAATGGCATTTACAAAATTAAGAATATTTATATAGGTGCCGGACCGTATTTTGGCTATGCTTTATCAGGAAAGAAAGATATAAACACAATAGCTTCAAATGAGCTGGGTGCGCTTAACGAAAGGGATAATGGCAATATTAAATTTGGTAATGAGCAAGATGATGATTTCCGTAAAACTGATTATGGAGCAAATTTTTTAATAGGTTACCAGTTTGAAGACGGCTTTAATGTAGGTGCAAATTTTGGTTTAGGTTTGTATAATTTATCTCCAGTTAATAATCAGGAAGCTAAAAACAGGGTGATTTCTATTTCACTTGGTTATGCGTTTTAAGGCATAAAAAAAGTCCTTGCAATTAATAAAACATTGCAAAGACTTTTCTCTTATTTAAAACATTACTGCTTTAAAGTAACGCTTCTTTCTACCGATGTATTTTCTCCGGTTAACTCTTTTCCTTCTGCATCTAACAATTCAATTTTTAATTTCAAATCGCCAAGTGGTGCGTTTTTAATAAAATATGGCTGCCATTTATCTACTGTAAAGGTGGTATCGCCTACACTAACTTTTACTTTATAAGCATCAGCGGCAAGCGTTGCATTTTTTACATAAAAATCTAACAACACGTTTTGAACATCTTTACCAGCATATTCGCCTTTTGGACGGCTATAAAACAACATTGGTTCTGTTGGGTTGTCTAATTTTACATAATTACCATCTTTATCAATTTTAAAATGTACTAACAAAGAAGCATCAGGAGATTTAACTGATAAATGGTAAGAACGTGACAAGAAACTTAATAAATAATGCTCAGAGTTTACAGGCAAAGTAACCGTGTTTTCTGGCTTGTATAAAGCCTGATAAGGTTTGTTATCCATAATAAAATGTATATGTTGTCCTTGATCAGAGTTTGCGCAATCTGCAGAATGGTTATCCATAGTTTGCTTTGTTAACTCATAATTTGCAACATCAAAAGCATAAGTTAATTTAACAGAATCTGTTCCAACTTTTTCTGTTTTCACATCCTTAACGGTTAATTTGGCTGTTGGAAATTCATCCGCTTCTTCTAAAGGCTCAATAGACATTGCTGCTATTGTACTATCTTGACTAGTATCTGTTTTTTTACTATCCTGATTGCAGGCGCTTAAACTTGCAAGTGCAATTAAGCTTGAAAAAATTAATGTCGAACTAAATTTTAAATTCATGATTTTGAGTATTTAAGGGATTAAACGTTTAAAATTAATATTAATGTTTGATTAAAGGATAAAAATTATGCCACAGCTTGATTTTCTACAGTTTAAATGATATCTGGAGTTAAAGAATCATTTGTATAATATGTATCAACACCAGCTTTAGCTTTGGGTAGTTTGCTTATAGCTTTCCCATAATTATGTTTTGTAAGTAAAAAAACTGCACTTACAAATCACAAAATATTTTAGCAGTGTTAAAAGTATATCTTTGCATTTACAAAATGGATCATCAAATTTTTAAACTTAGTAACGGCATCAGGATATTGTTTAAGCCTGCAAAATCGCAAATATCACATTGCTGTTTAATTATTAATGCGGGCTCAAGAGATGAAGAAGTTGGCGAACCTGGTTTGGCTCATTTTATTGAGCATCTGCTGTTCAAAGGTACAGTTAACAGAAACACCAATCAAATACTAAATAGATTAGAAATTGTTGGTGGCGATTTAAACGCTTATACTACCAAAGAATATACCTGCTTACAAGCTTCTTTTTTAAAACCTCATTTAGAAAGAGCAATGGAGCTTTTGCAAGACATTGCATTCTTTTCCACATTTCCTGAGGTGGAAATGGAAAAAGAAAAAGAGGTAATTTTAGATGAGATTTCTAGCTACGAAGACCAACCAGAAGAAGCTATTAATGACGATTTTGAATCGATGTTGTTTAAAGGACATACTTTGGGCGAGAATATTTTAGGAACGCCGCAATCTGTTAAAAACTTTAATAAAATACATTTAGAAAAATTTATAGATAAAAACTATAATACTCATCAAATCATATTTGCGATATCTGGCTCATATACTCCTTCAAAAGTTGTTAAGCTTGCTGAAATGTATTTTGGGATTATTCCGGAAAATAATAGCATTAAAAACAGAATTGCACCGCAACAATTAACTACAGAAATTAAAAAAGTAAACAAGCCTATTAACCAAGCGCATTGTATGTTAGGTGCGCCTGCTTATGGTTTGCATGACCCTAAAAAAGCGAGTTTATTATTACTAAACAATATTTTAGGCGGCACTGGAATGAGCTCTAGATTAAATTTGGAAATTAGAGAGAAACATGGTATTGCTTACACCATAGAATCTAACTATACGCCTTTAAGCGATACTGGTTTGTTTTCTATTTACTTTGGTACCGATGGAGAAAAAGTGGATAAAGCCTTAACTTTAATACATAAGGAATTAAAAAAAACACGAGAAAATAAATTAGGTAAAGTACAATTATCGCAAGCTAAAAAAAGGTTTATTGGGCAAATAGCTTTAGGCGAAGAAAACAGAATGGGTGTTTTAATATCTATGGCTAAAAGTTTATTAGATTACCAAAAAATTGACACTTTAAAAGAAGTTTTTACCAAAATAAATGCCGTAACAGCAGAACAAATGTTAGCTACCGCCAATCATATTTTAGCTACGGATAATTTAAGCATGTTATTGTTTAACCCAGAAATTACAGACTAATACAAATAGCATGAACATTACCATTAACGATAAAGATTTTGAGCCTTTTATAGAACACCATTTAATAGAAAAACGCACTCGTTTAATTGGTATTCAAATTAATTTAGAATATGAAAAGCGTGTCCCAGTTTTTATTGGTGTGCTTAATGGTTCGTTTATGTTTATGGCCGATTTAATGAAAGAAGTTAATGTTTCATGCGAAACTACTTTTGTGAAATTGGCATCTTACCATGGCGGCACAGCTAGCAGCGGCAATATTACCGAAGAGTTAAGCATTGCCATGAATATAAAAAACAGAGATATTATTATTGTGGAAGATATTATAGATACCGGTAGAACTTTAAGCTTTTTGTTAGAAAAAATTAAAGCCTTAGAACCAGCATCTATTAAAATTGCCACCTTATTATTAAAACCCGATGCTTTAACCTTTGATGTTGGAGAAATTGATTACGTAGGTTTTGAAATTGCTAACGATTTTGTGGTAGGTTACGGTTTAGATTATGACGGCCTGGGGCGTAATTTAAAAGATATTTATAGACTTTATGTAGGCTAATTTCCTGTTGTTATAAACTCTAAATAATTATCTTGATGAATGATGCTAAAATTTGCATCTGAATAGTTTTTAGCAAAAAAAGTTGGTATTTTATGTTTACGCTCTTTATACTTAAATTCAAAAGCAGCTATATTTCCATCTATTTTTTCTATCAAATCTATTTCTTGCTGATCGTAAGTTCGCCAAAAAAAATATTCGGCGGTAATTTGGTTCACGCTGTTTAGTTTTATACGTTCGTAAATACAGTAAGCTTCCCACAGCAAACCTACATCTTGTCTTAATGGTAAAAGTTTAAAATCATTAATAATTGCGTTTCTTATTCCATTATCAAAAAAGTACCATTTTGATGATTTTGTAACTTCTTTTCTTAAATTAGAACTAAAGCCACTCAGTTTAAAAATAATTTGCACTTTAGCTAATAAATCTAAATAGCGCTCTACCGTATTTTTACTTAAACCTAGCTGTTTTCCTAACTCGTCTAAAGACACTTCAGAACCCATTTGGTAGGCTATCAGTTTTAGTAAATCAAAAACTTTACTGCTATTTTTAATACTTTCAAATTGAAGAATATCTTTTAGCAGGTAAGAATTAACCAAGTTTTTCAAATATTCGGCCTTTTCTTGTGGAGTATCTAATTGAAGAATCTCTGGGTAAGAGCCAAAAATAAGCCTGTCTTCTAAGTTTTGTATTGTTTCTAAACTATTTTCTAAACTTTTAAGCTCTTGCTGAGCAATTGGGTATAAATAATAAGTATAGCTTCTGCCTGTAAGTGGCTCGCCTGTTTTGTTAGATAAATCAAAAGCTGATGAACCACTTGCAATAATGGTTAAATCCTCAAAACTATCAATCATTAACTTTAATATTTTACCTATGCTTGGTATCACCTGCGCCTCGTCAATAATTAACAAATTACGGTTTGCCAATAACCTTTTATAATTGGCAACACTTCGCCTTTCTAGAAGACTGGCTACTTCTGCATCCTCTGCATTTAGGTGTATAAAATCAGCTGTAGCAAAACTTTTTTCTAATGTTTTAAGTAAATGTGTTTTGCCAACTCGGCGTGTGCCAAAAAGTAAAATAACTTTGTTTTTACCCACCCTTTGTTTAATAACTTGCTGAATTTTACGGTCAATTTTCATATTCAAATATATACAAAAACATTAATTCAGTCAATAGACTGACTAAATTTACGTTAATTCAGTCAATAGACTGACTGTATTTACATTAATTCAGTCAGTTAAAATACAAGATTTAATAATTTATTGAACTGGAATAGCTTTTAACGAGCTTAAATCAAAAGGATTAGGGTTCATTTTAAACATAGCGTAAGATTGTTTAATGTAACTTATTAAACTATATTCATTGGCTTTAATTACAAAAGCATAAGATGGTTTATAGTTGAGCATAAAAACCACAAGCTTCTCGCCTTTTAAACCAGTTATTTTGGTAACTAAGTTTTTGTTAAAAATCTGATCTACCATGTTGTTTTGGTAGTCTCGTTCCATAGTTTCCATTAGCTTTCGGGCATTTTTACCTTCTTTGCTGAAAATACTCCAAAGCGCATCAATATCTAAACCAACGCCCCCATTACTAATATTTAAAATATCTGAATTATCCCCCAATCTTACCGCTTGGTTAAATGCCTTTTTAGCTTCTTCGTATTTGGCCTTTGCCATCAAAACAGAATCTTTAAAAACCACTTCAGGTAAAGGGATAGAGCGTCTTTGTAAATAGATAATAATGGAGTTTTGATTTCTTAACTGAAGCGTATCGGTTTTGTATCCATTTAATGTACTTATCAAAATATCGCCCGGTTGGGCATTTATAAAAAATTCTCCTTTTACATTATTGTAAACCAATTGCTTGGTGCGTAAATTAGTAATGGATACTCGGTTTAATCTATTTTTGGTATCCTTATCAAAAACTAAACCGCCCAAAGGCTCTTGCTGGGCAAAAAGCTTTAAGCTAAAGCAACAAAAAATAAAAAAGTATAAAAAAGGCTTCAAAGTATTATTTCTTAACTCTCAATTCCTGACCAATTTTTATCGTATTATCAGTCATATTGTTTAACGCTTTAAGCTCATCAACAGTTAAACCAAAACGTTTAGAAATATTATAAAGTGTGTCATTCTGTTGTACTATATAATTATCGCCAGTAATTATTGGAGTAGCATCCGTAGGTTTATCCTTCCTTTTTTCGTTAGGAATATTTTTATTAATATCGGTTAAAACCCTATCCTCACGTTTGATTTTCTCGTATTTTCCTTCACCTCTATCAAATTGACTTAAGTTATAACGTTCAATTAAACTTATTAATAAATCTGGATATTTAGGATTGGTAGCGTAACCAGCCTGTTTTAACCCTTTTGCCCAGCCTACATAGTCATTCTTATCCAACTCAAATAAAAAGGCATAACGCTTTCTTTTTAAAAACTCAGAATGGTCTCTAAAACTTTCTTCCGGGTTTTTGTAAACCCTAAAACAATCGTCTTTTTTATCATCGTCTTTATAGTAGCCTTTTCCATTCCAATCGCTGGTGCATTTAATTCCAAAATGGTTATTGGCATATTTGGCTAAATCACTTTTACCAACACCAGATTCAAGTATTGCCTGTGCCATTGTAATACTTGCAGGAATACCATAGCGGTTCATTTCTGTTATAGCAATACCTTTAAATCTTTGAATATAAGAATCAACAGTGTAGTTGGCGTAATTACCAGAAGTTTGCTTGTTTGCAGATTTTTCAATTTGTTTATTTTGTTGATGCAGGCTTTTTTTTGAAGTGCAGGATGCAAAAATAAGCAGCGATAAACAAGCAATAATTAATTTTTTCATCTATATTTTTAATTTCTGACCAATTTGTAAAACTGTAGTTTTTAACCGGTTTTTTAGAATTAATTTTTTGGTAGTGGTGTGGTATTTTTTTGCTATTGTACTTAAAGTATCACCACTTTTTACCTTGTAGGTTTTTTGTACCGCAATTACTTCTACAGGTTCTGTGGGTTCTATGTAGTCATCAGGCCGGTTATCTAATTCTTGCAAATTATACCTATTTATGGTAGCTATAATTTGAGAAGCCCAACTTCTACTTGCTGCATAGCCACCTCTCTGTATTCCTTTTGCCCAGTTTTTATAATCGTACTCGGTATAACTTTCAAATAAAACATTAAACTTTGAACGGCTACGCAAAAACTCAATAAAATAGTCATAAGAATCTTCAATTTTATCAAAATCACGATAAGCAGATTTTATTTGGGTGTTACTGTTTGGCCCTTTAATCCCAAAATGATTATTTAAGTATCTAGCAATTTTACTAGTTCCACTTGCGCTTTCATGTATGGCAACCGCCAAAATAATACTTGCTGGCACATGGTGTTCATTCATTAGTGCAATGGCCTTATCCTTATTGGTATCAATATAATTTTGTGTTACTGATTGCCCAAAAACGCCGTAACTAATAAATACGAAAAGGATGAATATGTTTTTTTTAATCAAATTTTTTTATTTTAAAGAACGTTAACAGTAGTTCAATTATTTCTTTCTTGCAATAAATAACCCATCTCTAATGGGTAAAATCAATTTTTCCACTCTTTGGTCGGCAGCTACCATTTCATTAAATGTATGAATATTAGAAGTATCAGTATCGTTAATGTTTGTTAAAACTTTACCGCTCCACAGCACATTATCGGTAATTATTAGTCCTCCGCTTCTTACTTTATCAAAAATTAAATTGTAATAAGTGCCGTTGTTTTTCTTATCGGCATCAATAAAAACAATGTCAAAAATTTCATCTAACTCGGCAATGCTTTTTTGTGCATCGCCAATTCTGTAATCTATTTGGTGGTTAAAATCTGATGTTTCAAAATAACCCCTAACCCTTTCCTCTAACTCCTCGTTAATATCTAAGGTAATAATTTTACCATCAGCATGTAGGCCTTCTGCAAAACATAAAGTTGCATAACCAGTAAATGTACCTATCTCTAATATGCGTTTTGGAGCCATTATTTTAGACAACATACTAAGCGTACGTCCTTGTAAATGTCCCGATAACATTCTTGGCATTAACACCTCTAACTGCGTTTCTCTATCTATCTTTCTTAATAGTTCTGGCTCGGGGTCACAAAAAGAAAGCAGGTAATTGTTTAAATCTTCGGGTGTAAAACTCATAAAAGCAAAGTTAAAAAAATGAGAGTTAAAATTATTTTAAAGATTTTGGTATTTCGGCAACAAATTTCGCTGCCTAATGTAAATATTTAGAACAACCTATTTTTTTAACATTTCTAAATATGTTTAAATAACAAAATATGCCATCAAATCATCTAATTTATTTTAAAAGGATATATTTGGAGTGAGTTGTAGCTTAATATTATTTTAAAATAAAAAATTATAATTGCCAACCCTAAACATGTTTTTAAAAAACATTAAATCAGAAAGAATTCAAATTCTTACGTATTTATTAAAATGGTTTGCACTAAGTATCCCTGTTGGATTACTGATTGGAAGCATGGTTGCTTTGTTTTTGTGGTTATTAACCACTGCAATATTTTTTAGGTTTTCGCATCCCTATTTACTTTATTTTTTGCCATTGGCTGGTGTTGCTATACATTTTATTTACAAGTTTTTAGGTAAATCATCTGAAAAAGGGAACAACCTAATAATGGACGAAATACACCAACCCGGCGGTGGTGTGCCCCCACAAATGGGTGTGTTAGTATTAATTACAACAGTAATTACTCATTTATTTGGAGGTTCGGCAGGTAGAGAAGGGACTGCAGTGCAAATTGGGGGAAGCATTGCTCAGTTGTTAGCCAAATGGTTTAAACTATCGGCTATTGATGTAAAAACTCTTTTAATGGCTGGCATTGCAGCTGGTTTTGGAGCTGTTTTTGGCACTCCGCTTACCGGAGCAATTTTTGCCATTGAGGTTATTGCCTTAGGGCGATTAAAATACGATGCCATTATTCCATGTTTATTTGCTAGCATTATTGGCGATTTTACCGTAAACGCTTGGGGAATTCCACATACCCATTATCACATAGATTTTGTTGAAACTAAAGATTTCTTTTTAGCCGCTTATCTGCATTGGGATATATTGCTGATTTTCAAAATCATTATTGCTTCAGTAGCATTTGGTTTGGTGAGTTATGTTTTCGCTACGTTAGTATATCGCATTAAAAACATATTTATTAGCTTATTCAAAATAAAATGGTTAATTCCATTTTTTGGAGGTATTGCTATTATTTTGTTAACTTTTTCGGTAGGAAAACCAGATTATTTAAGTTTGGGAGTAAATGCTGAATATGATGGTGCAATAACCATTACATCGGCATTTAAAGCTGGCGGTGCCGATACTTTTAGCTGGCTTTGGAAAACCATTTTTACCACGGTTACATTGGGTACTGGTTTTAAAGGTGGCGAGGTAACTCCTTTATTTTACATTGGTGCTACTTTAGGTAATACTTTAGCAACTTTTATGGATGCCCCCATTAGTTTATTTGCGGCTTTGGGCTTTATTGCTGTTTTTGCAGGCGCAACAAATACACCTTTAGCTTGTACTTTTATGGGTGTAGAACTTTTTGGCGGACAATATGTACTATTTTTTGCGATTGCTTGTTTTACAGCTTACTTTTTTAGCGGACATTCTGGGATTTACAGTTCGCAAAGAATTGGTGTACCCAAATTAAAAAATGCTGGCTTTAATGAAGATGAAACCTTGAGGGATATTCAAGATAGGAATGAAAGCTTTTTGAAGAAAAAGTTTGGGAAGTATGGGATTTAAAAATCCTTTGCAAAGCAAAAAAAGATTTTTCCAAAAAACAATCTCACAAAAAAACCTCGATAACAATACCGAGGTTTCTAAATTCAATCAAAAACTATCTACAAAGACAAAATATCCACTATCTTCAACAAATCTTTATTAATTTCTGCATGGTGTTTTATTGCTTGGTCAAAACTTGTAAATGCAACTTTACCATGTATTAAACCAACCATTTCATTTCTTCTACCTTCCATTAAACTTTCAACAGCTGCAACACCTAATCTACTGGCTAAAACTCTATCCATACAAGTTGGCGAACCACCACGTTGTATATGCCCTAAAACAGAAACCTTAGTGTCTAATTGCGGAAATTTTAATTTAATTTTATCTGCAATTTCAAAAGCACCCCCGCTATCACCTTCACCTTCGGCAACAATTAATATTTTGGATGATTTATCTTTTCTTCCAATTTCTAATCGGTGCATTAAAGCGTTTAAATCAGTTTTAGTTTCTGGTAAAAATATAGATTCGGCACCTACGCCAATTCCACTTCTTAAGGCTATTAAACCACAATCACGTCCCATTACCTCAACAATAAATAAACGATCATGAGATTCTGCGGTATCTCTAATTTTATCAATAGCACCAACCACTGTGTTTATAGAAGTATCGTAACCAATTGTAAAATCTGTACCATACAAATCGTTGTCAATAGTACCTGGCAAACCCAAAATTGGAAAATCAAATTCTTCTGCAAATACCTTAGCGCCTGTAAAAGTACCATCACCACCAATAGCAATTAAACCATCAATTTTAGCTTCTCTTAACTGGTGGTAAGCAATTGCTCTACCTTCTGGCGTCATAAAAGCTTTGCTTCTTGCAGTTTTTAAAATTGTACCTCCACGTTGAATAATATTAGCTACTGATTTTCTATTCATGCGCTCAAACTCGCCATTAATCATCCCTTCGTAACCACGGGTAATACCTACTACCTCTAAATCATAATATAAAGCAGATCTTACCACTGCTCTTATTGCGGCATTCATTCCTGGTGAATCTCCACCAGATGTAAAAACTCCTATTCTTTTTATCTCTTTCATTTTATTTAATTTGATAAGCAGCAAGACCACTATCTAAAAAATCAATATAATTTTTAATGTCTAAATTGTACGCTTGTGGCGCAACCAACACTTTTTTATCGCTATTTAAAAGCACATAATATGGTTGCGAATTTGTTTTAAATGTCGCTGCTTGTAAATCGCTCCATTTATTACCAATTGTTTTAATTTTTTTACCAGAATAACTAGAAACGTATTGCTCGTTTACCGGCAATTCTGTTTTATCATCAACGTATAAAGAAATTAAAACATATTCATTTTGTAGTCTCTTTAAAACCTCTTTATCGCTCCAAACAGCAGCTTCCATTTTACGGCAATTTACACAACTATGCCCTGTAAAATCTAACAAAATTGGTTTATTTTTTTGTTTTGCATAAGCTAAACCTTGTTCGTAATCAAAAAAAGCATTCAAATTATGAGGCGCTTTAAATAAGCCACCATACTTTTTTTGAACTGTATCTTGCGCTACAACTGGCGAAGATAAGGTATTCGTATATAAATCAAAATCTTGAGTAGTTTGTGGCGGTAGCCAAGCGCTTATCCCTTTTAATGGTGCGCCCCATAAACCCGGAATCATGTAAATTGTAAATGAAAGGGTAATAATTGCTAAAAACAATCTGGGAGTTGTAACAAAAGGCACATCGCTATCATGCGAAAATTTAATTTTTCCTAATAAATAGAAACCCAACATTCCAAAAATCACTATCCATAAAACCAAAAATAATTCGCGATCAAACAGTTCCCAATGGTAGGCTAAATCTACGTTTGATAAAAACTTTAATGCTAAAGCCAACTCAATAAAGCCTAAAGTAACTTTTACACTATTTAACCAACCTCCAGATTTTGGTAATGATTTTAACAAACTTGGGAAAGCGGCAAACAATGTAAATGGAATAGCTAAAGCCAAAGAAAAACCGAACATTCCAACAGCCGGCCCCATATACTCGCCCATAGAGGCGGCCTGAACTAATAGCGTTCCTATAATTGGCCCAGTACAAGAGAACGAAACTAAAGCCAATGCAAAAGCCATAAAAAACAAGCCTACAACACCGCCTTTGTCAGATTTTTCGTCCATTTTGTTAGCCCAAGAGTTTGGCAAATTAATTTCAAAAGCACCAAAAAATGAGATAGCAAAAACTACTAACAATACAAAAAACAGAAAGTTAAAAACTCCGTTACTTGCCAATTCGTTTAGCGCATCAGATCCAAATATTAAAGTAATAGCCAACCCAAGCAATACATAAATAACAATGATAAAGAAACCATATAAACTGGCTTTTCTTATTGCTACAGCTTTACTACTCGCCTTTTTTGTAAAAAAACTAACCGTTAAAGGCAACATAGGAAATATGCATGGCATTATTAAAGCCAATAAACCACCAATAAAACCAGCGATAAAAATTGCCCATAAAGATTGATTTTCTTCTGTTGGTGCTAAATGTTTTACTTCGGTTTTACTTGCATCAAAACTTAATGCTGGCGCTTCTTCTTTTAAAACACTATCAGTTTTTGTAGCTGTATCTGTAGTTGAATTTAAAGGTTGAACCAAATTTTCTTGTGTAACAGGAATTTCTTCTGAAGTATTAGTTGCAACGGCTTTAATAGGAATAGAAAACGCTAATTCTTCTGGCGGTAGGCATTGTTTATCATCACAAACCATAAATTCTAAAGTGCCTTTTACAACAACATTAGGTTTATTAAGCTTAATTTTTTGCTTAAAAACAACACTTTTTTCATGCCAAGCAATTTGCATTGAAAAATTATTGTCAAACGCAGATATCGCTTTTGGACTTTCAGTTGTTTTACCAACTAAACTATAATCCTTACTTTTTGCAAAAGTAAACGAAGTTGGTACCGGACCGCCTTCTTCAATAAATTGTGAATAAAGATGCCATTTAGCATCAATTTTTGCAGTGATAACCACATTCGCCTCTGTTTGGTTTATAGTTTCAGCAATAAAAGTCCATTTAACTGGTTTTAAAATCTGGGCAAAGCCGCAAAAGTCGATTATGATTAATGCCGTTATGGCAATCAATTTTTTCATTTAATATTTTATTAATTAATCAAAAATAAATTTCACTTCCTTTAAATCAAATTCAGCAATTTGTTGATTGATATCTAATTGCAATTTTCCGATTGGGCTAATTCCTTTTATGGTAGCTTTTTCTATAACGCCAGCAATTTCAAAGTTATGCGCTACATTATACCTGTAAAGTTTTTGAATATAATCATTATCAATTACAGCAACTTTATTAGCTTTCAATTGTAAATATCTGCTTTCAATATATTTGCAAAGTTGGCTTAATAATAAAGTTAGGTCGTAATCCTTTTGTAAGATTTTTGATATAGAAGTTACATTATTTAGGTTCTTATCAAAAACTATTTGATTTACGTTTAAACCTATGCCAATAATACTTGCTTTAATATTACTTCCTGACGTAATGTTTTCTATTAAAACACCTCCCAATTTTTGGTTCTCGTAATAAATATCATTAGGCCATTTAATTTTGCAACCTTCACCAATAATTATTGTTAAACAATCGTTAATACCTAAAGAAATAGCTTTGTTTAGGTTAAATTGATGATTAAGCCTTAAAAAATTAGGTTTTAAGTAAATGCTAAAAGTTAAGTTTTTACCATATTCTGTTTGCCATTCATTATTTGATTGTCCTCTGCCAGCGTATTGGTGGTCTGCCATTATAACAGTACCATCAGGTAATGGCTTAGAATTTGAAAGCAGATTCTTCAAATAACTATTGGTAGAATCTACTTCAGATAATTTTATCAAACTTTGTCCAACAAATAGTGTTATAAATATGTTATTTTGCAATGTTTAAAAAATTAAATTTTACAGCCCAAAACTAAATCTTTTTGATGGTAAAAAATAAAGTTGCTGTTCAAACTATAAGTATTTCAGATGCTGTAGTTTACGGAATACAAGAAAAAAAGGGAAATGATATTGTAAGGTTAGATCTAAGAAATATCCACAGTTCAGTTGCAGATTATTTTATTGTTTGCCATGCCGAGTCTGGTACGCAAGTAAAAGCTATTGCTAATAGTGTTGAAGACGAGGTTTATAAAGCTTTAAAAGAAGACCCAATTAGGAAAGAAGGTTTACAAACTGCTGACTGGATTATACTTGATTATGGCGATGTTGTGGTACATATTTTCAAAACAGATAAAAGAGAGTTTTACGGGATTGAAGATTTGTGGGGAGATGCAGAGTTTAAATATTATCAAAGCGCTTAATTAGAGCGCTTTTTGAAAAAAAGAGATGAAAGAAAATTTAGATAAAAAGAAACCATTAAAAAAAGTACCCATAAAAGGGATGATGCCTAAACCACCAAAATTCAATATTATGTGGGTTTATGGCGTAATTATATTAGCCATTTTAGGTGTTCAATTTTTTATGAGCAGCAATAATGCTCGTTTAATAACTTATCAAAAGTTTGAAAACGAGATGTTAAAACCTGGCGATGTAGATAAAATTGTTGCTTACAAACAAGAAGAATTGGTTGTTGCAGAAATTTACATTAAAAAAGAGAAGTTAAAAGAAGCAAAGTATAAAGATTTAAAAGAGAAAAATAATTTCTCTATATCTGGTACAACGCCACAGTATTATTTTACTGATGGATCTTTTGAATCTTTACAATCAAGGTTAAACAAATCGCAAGAAGAAGTTCCTAATGAAAGCAGAGTATCGCTGAGTTACGAGTCTAGAACAAGTCCTTTCTCTTCATTATTTTGGTCATTTATTGTTCCGATAGTGATTTTTGCTTTGGTTTGGATATTTATTATGCGCCGAATGGGTGGTGGTGCAGGCGGTGGCGGTGGTGGCCAATTGTTTAACATTGGTAAATCTAAAGCTACTTTATTTGATAAAGCATCACAAGTAAACTTAACATTTAATGATGTTGCTGGTTTAACTGAAGCTAAACAGGAGGTAATGGAAATTGTAGATTTTCTTAAAAACCCCGAAAAATACACAAATTTAGGAGGTAAAATTCCTAAAGGAGCATTATTAGTGGGTTCGCCAGGAACAGGTAAAACACTTTTAGCTAAAGCTGTAGCTGGAGAAGCACAAGTACCTTTTTTCTCTCTATCTGGGTCAGATTTTGTGGAGATGTTTGTTGGTGTTGGTGCTTCAAGGGTTAGAGATTTATTTAAACAAGCTAAAGAAAAAGCTCCTTGTATCATCTTTATTGATGAAATTGATGCCATTGGTAGGGCCAGAGGTAAAAATAGCATGATGGGCGGAAATGATGAGCGAGAAAACACATTAAACCAACTTTTAGTAGAAATGGATGGTTTTGGTACCGATTCTGGTATCATCATTATGGCTGCAACAAACAGAGCCGATGTTTTAGACAATGCTTTATTAAGACCAGGACGTTTTGACAGACAAATTTATGTTGATATGCCTGATATTAACGAGCGTAACGAAATATTTAAAGTTCATTTAAAACCTATTAAATTAGAAGAAGGAATTGATATTAACTTCTTAGCTAAACAAACTCCAGGTTTTTCTGGTGCCGATATTGCCAATCTTTGTAATGAAGCCGCTTTAATAGCTGCAAGAAAAGGAAACGAATCTGTTACCAAACAAGATTTCTTAGATGCAGTAGATCGTATAATTGGTGGTTTAGAAAAGAAAAATAAAATTATCACGAAAGAAGAAAAAAGAGCTATTGCTTTTCACGAAGCAGGACATGCTACTATTTCTTGGTTATTAAAACATGCACATCCACTTATTAAAGTAACTATTGTACCACGTGGGCAATCTTTAGGTGCTGCATGGTATTTACCTGAAGAGAGAAGCATAACCACAACAGAGCAAATTTTAGATGAAATGTGTTCGGCTTTAGGCGGTAGAGCTGCCGAAAAATTAATTCTTGGTAGAATTAGTACTGGTGCATTAAGTGATTTAGAAAAAGTTACTAAACAAGCTTATGCAATGGTTTCTATTTATGGTTTAAATGATAAGATTGGTAACATGTCTTATTATGATTCTAGAGGTCAAGAATCTTTTACTAAACCCTACTCAGAAGTTACTGCAAGAATAATTGATGAAGAAGTTAGTAAATTAATTGAGAGTCAATATGCTAGGGCTTTATCTGTTTTAGAAGAAAATAAAGAAAACTTAACGCTTTTAGCAGAAAAGTTGCTTTCTACAGAAGTTATATTTAAAGAAGATTTAGAAGCAATTTTTGGTAAACGTCCGTTTGATGAAAACACAACAGAATTACTTGCCCAAGAAGTAGCAAGTAGTGTTTCAAATACAACAACTCAGGAAATTTCTAATAATTAATATTATAAATCCCCTCAATCGAGGGGATTTTTTTTGCCCTTTCCGCAATAAAAAACAATTTCTACATTTGTAATTAATGAAGGATAGCACCACTCCCAAAGAACAACTTCTAAAAAAAATAAGGAAAGCATTATTAGAAAAACGCGATAATCCTTATCCAAATTTAGAAGAAATGCCCTTATACCCACCAACAGATGAAATGCTGGAGGTAATGTTTGCCGAAGAATTAACCAAAGTAAGTGGCACTTTTGTTTATTGTGAAAATGATATTCAGTTTATAGAAAATATACTTTTATTGGCCGAAGAAAAAAAATGGCGTAAAATATACTGCTGGGAGCCAGCACTTCAAGAATTGCTAAACACCTACGAATATCCGTTTTACGCTACCGATAAAGATTTTGAATTTGCAGAAGTTGGCCTAACACTCTGCGAAGCTTTAATAGCAAGAAATGGTTCTGTATTATTAAGCAACGGAAATGAAGCAGGACGTAGATTAAGTATTTACCCACATCAACACGTGGTTGTTGCTTATGCCTCTCAGTTAGTTTTAGATTTAAAAGATGCTTTTAAATTAATGAAGCAAAAATACGGAAACACTTTACCTACCATGCTATCTGTAACCACAGGCCCTAGCAGAACAGCAGATATTGAGAAAACATTAGTTTTAGGCGCCCATGGCCCTAAAGAGCTTTTTGTTTTTTTATTAGATGATTTGTAGTTTTTACTATTAATTCTTTTTATCTCATTTAATTAAAAAAATTGATGGTTAATTTACAGCAGAATAATTTTTAGCTAGCTTAAATAGGGTAAACTAAAATAAAAAGTTGAGCCTTTTCCCATTTCACTCTTTACCCCTATTTTTCCTTTATGCTTTTTTATAATTTCTGCTGCAATATATAATCCTATCCCAAATCCCGGAAAAGTTTTTTCATTTTTTCCCTCCACTCTATAAAATCTTTCAAAAATTTTAATTTGATTTTCGGGGGCTATACCAATACCGGCATCAATAACTTCAACGTAAACTTCGTGTTCTTTTCTTGATAAACATATTTGAACATCTAAAGAATTTGGTGAGTATTTTACAGCATTTGTTAAAAAATTTATAATTACTTGTCTAATGTTTTCCTCGTCAGCTATTACTTCAAAATCCTCATTAGCACTAAAGTTAATCTTGTTTTTGGAATTAATCTGTTGAATTTCAGCTACCGCTTCCTTTACCAAGTTATTAATATTGAATTGCTTTTTGCGAAGTTGTAGGCTTCCTGTTTTAATTTTAGAAACATCTAATAAATCGGTAACTAAAGTTGTTAAGCTCTCAATTTGTTTGTGCACAACTTTTAAGGCATTTTTCAAAAAAGGGTCTTCTGAATTTCTGTATTTCATTTCCAAAAGTTGTACATAACCTTTTATAGATGTTATTGGGGTTTTCAACTCGTGGCTAGCCATGCTAATAAAGTAATCTTTCTGCTCGTCTAGTTCTTTTATTTCATGTATATCGGTACTGGTACCAACCCACATAGTAATATTTCCATCTATATCTTTTAATGCTTTGGCTCTACTTAATTGCCATCTATAAGTTTCGTCTTTACGTTTAAACCGATGTTCAAAAACATAATCGTTGCCAGTTTTGATTGCATTTTGCCAAACACGTATATTTTCTTCGCGATCATCTGGGTGTACGATAATAATCCATTTATCGTCTTCAATTATACTGCTATCTAAACCAGAGTATTCATATACAGATTTATTAAAATAATTTAAATGCCCATCCGCGTTACCTGTCCATACAAATTGCGGCATTTCATCGGCCAAAAGCCTAAATTTTTGTTCTCTATCTTTTAACTCTTGCTCATTTTTTTTCTGTAGGGTAATATCTTTAATGGTTCCAATCATTTTGTCGGGCTTTCCTTCTTGATTATAAAAAAGCTTACCGTTAACAGAAATCCAATGTATAGATCCATCTCTCCAAATTATTCTACTTTCATAAGTCAATTTTCCGGTCACATTAACATCAGCATTAGCTGTTTCTCTAACTTTTTCATCGTCGGGGTGTAAATGTTTTAAAATAATTTCCCTTGTTAAATCTTCTGCCTTATCATACCCAAAAATATTTGCGTATTTATTAGAAAAAATACCGGTATTATTTTTAACATTAAATTCCCATACAGCTAAATCACTTGCTTCAATAACAATGTTAAGTTTTTCTTCACTTTCTTGAATTTTCTTCCTTGCAATAACAGAATGGGTAACATCTGTTGCAATAGCAACAATACTTGTAACTCTAGATGACTGATCTTTAATGGGTTCGTAAACAAAATTTAAATAAAACTCTTCTAACTTTCCATTTCTGGGTAAAACAACCAATCTTTCGTTAGCTTCAAATTTATTCCCAGTTGTACAAACATCATGTAGTATTTCTTCAAGTCCTTGGCCTTTAACTTCCGGCAAACCTTCAAATACGGGTTTGTTTAAAACTTCTTCAATGGTTTTACCCCATATTTCTAGCATTAAATCATTGGCAATTTCCACTACTAAACTCTCTCCGTTTAAAACACACATAGCCACTGGTGCTTGAGTTATATTTTCGTGAAATCTTTTGTTTATTCTTTCAAGCTCAGTTTTTGCAGTAACCTCTTTGGTGGTTTCTACACATGTGGTAAAAATACCAGCAATTTTTCCGTCTTCATTAATTATCGGACTGTAACTGAAAGTCCAATAAATATCTTCAATTTTTCCATTTCTATAGAAAGGGATTAACTGATTTTCACTCCAAGTAGCTTCACCCGTGATAAGAACACTATCCATCATGGGTTTTACCATGTCCCAAATCTCTGGCCAAGCATCTTCGCCTTTTTGTCCTAAAATATGTGGGTGTTTGCCATCAATTCCTAAACTTGGTCTATAAGCATCGTTGTAAAAGCATATTAAATCATCTCCCCAAAATAAAAATTTCGGGAATTTTGAGTTTAAAATAATACTAAGTGTTGTTTTTAAACTTTGTGGCCAATTTCTTGGATTCCCTAAACTAGTGTTCTCCCAATCTTTCTCACGGATGAGTTGTCCCATTTCGCCACCAGAGGCAATAAAATTTAGTCTATTCATAAGATAAAAATGAAGAAAGAGGATATTACTCAAACTTCCGCATAGATAGGCAATTTAATGATAACCTGAGTTCGATTAATATATCAAAATAAATTAGTTAATCATAATAAAAATAATTACAATTAAGTATTTTCCAATCAAATACTTAACTGTAATTATTTATGATTGACTAATTCAAAATTAGCGATATTTTTTGTCTTTTGGATGAATTTGTAAAGATTTGATAACAATACACATTCCTTTCTACTGGGAAAAGCGCCTAAGCGACCACCAGTAATGTCCAAGAGTGAGGTTATATGCATATGCCTGCTCTTTCATCAGTGGTTTCAGGTGCTTTAAGCACTTTTATCTGTTTTATGTTCATCGACACATGCAGTCCGAATTTCCAAAAACGGTTTCTTATAATCGCTTTGTTGAGCCAAAGCATAGTTATGCCGATGACCATATTTTTGAAGACCTGCAGTTTAGGTATTTGTACCGGTATTTCATTTGTAGATTCAACCCCAGTTAGGGTGTGTAACAATAAGCGAATAAAACGGAATAAGGTGTTTAAGGGCATTGCAGAGGTGGGTAAATCTACAATGGGCTGGTTTTATGGATTTAAGCTCCACATTGTAATTAATGACAAGGGAGAAATATTGAATTTTGCCATCACACAGGCAAATGTTAATGACAGAGATCCGCTCAAAAATGAAAACTTCCTGAAATCAGTATTTGGAAAACTATTCGCAGATAAGGGATATATTTCTGAGAAACTAGCCAATATATTGTTTGTCAATGATATACACCTGATTACGAGCATTCGTAACAATATGAAAAACAGCTTGATGACTATGAATGATAAGATTACTCTTAGAAAAAGATCGGTAATAGAAACGGTAAACGATGAACTAAAAAACATTTGTCAAATTGAGCATTCAAGACATAGGTCTTTTGCAAATTTTATATCCAACATGATTGCCGCATTAATTACCTATTCTTTTTTTTCCTAAAAAACCTTCGATTAAATATCAAACAGCTAATTCTAATCAAATCTTCGCTTTTTAATTAATCGAACTCAGGTTAGTAGTATTTCTGTATGCGATGCTCTATTCCAAAATATTCCTCCAATAGGGCTATTAACCGTAGCTTGAATCCGGGTTTCAGCCTCCGCATGACCAGCAAGTCCTAAAACAACCTGTTCCATAGTCAGTCAAATCCTGTATGGATGATGAGTTTGAAGATCACATCATGGAAAAAAAAATAATAGATACCGACAAACTCAATCTGATTGATGTTGATAATCTGACCTGATTGCGAGTCTCCAAACAGGAACAGCTGCTTGCTAAAGGTCTGGATGAAATCGTTGGCAGGTGAAATGAGATTGTTCAGCTCCTGAACTGAGCGGACCATACCAATATGCCTTATGATGACCCTTTTGCGGTTTTCGATCTTGTAAACCTGGACAGAGGTGGAGCTTTCTGAATAATGATCTCCTTCATTTGTACACTTTTTTCCAATAGGTTAGCAAAATACAAAAATCAAAAGCACAATCAGTACGTTATCAAATACTTATGTTTTTTTGATTATCCTGACGGACAAGTAAGTAGTTATTATAAGTCCTCACAAGAAAATTTAGAGTCCCATTAAAGAGAATAGAAAAAAATTTTTAAACCTTCTAATTCATTTCATATCTGTCCGAA
>NZ_JBHULV010000007.1:0-7812 GCF_042684645.1 Pedobacter alpinus | reverse complement strand
TGTGCTTTCTTTCCCATGCCCTAAAATATAAAATATATACGGCTTTATAAAACTTAATTGGTATTAAACATACTGTCTCTACAAGTAAAAATCAGGATAAATATAATACTTGTAGGTAAATACCGAGGTCAGATAAGACCAGAAGTTATTAAAAATCAAACGAATGCTATATGAATTTTCCTTAACTTTTTGACATTGAGCGAACGTGTGGGAACCCTTAAAATTAAGTTCATTTTTTTGCCTAAAGTGAACTACGGAAAAGTTACAAAGCGTGGGACTAACTTGTATTAAGTATCCATTCAACCTAATCAAGAATTAGTAGTGGACTACAAGTCCATGTGAAGATCACGATAAGCTATTATGATGCGTATTTTTAATGGCCGGTTTCGGTGGGTTTATCTCCTAATTAAAACTCATAACTATTTAAAACACCCTCTTCCACTGCGATATACCTCCTCCACCGGTATAGATTCTGGGTTTTATGGGTATTCTTCTTCATAGCATTGTTTGTAGCAACAAAATCTGGAGCTTTCAAGTGAGTAATGATCAAAGCTGGGAGGCTATAGATAAATTTTTGACTTTAAAATCGTCTTTAAGTGATAGAGTGAGACTGAGTTTTTGTCAAAATATTATTAAGTATATATTTTCATTTTATTTCTAATTTTTTCTTTAATTTTCGTTATTTCAGTTTTTTTTTGTTATTTGCTATCAAATGAGTGAATTGAATTAGCGAAAGGCAAATGCTAAACTTGAAAATTTCAAGTAAAAAATTATAAACTATAAAACAAAAGTGTTTTAAAAATCAAATTGCTCACTTAAAGGTCTTTTAAAGCGAAAATGGGGGCTATTTGGGTTTATGATAACCAAAATTCATTTAAAATATCTAAAACAACAATATAAATAAATATATGAAAAGTGGAGGTGTAATATTACATTTTAATAAGTTTGCTGGAATGGTATTGATAATTGGTTTTTTCCTTATTTTGTCAATCCAAACGCAGTGTGAAGCGCAACAAAACGTAAAACCTAGGGTATTGATAAGTTCTGATATTGGAGGAACAGACCCGGATGATTTTCAATCAATGATCCATTTATTAATGTATGCTAACCAATTTCAGATAGAGGGATTGGTTTCATCTCCTTTTGAAGATGGTAGAGTTAAAGATTTTCTACATATTATTGATTTGTATGAGAAGGATCTTCCCAAGTTAAAAGCGCAAGCAAAAGGCTATCCAATTCCAAACTCACTAAGAAGATTATGTAAGCAAGGTACCATCCCAGCGGCAAGCTATAAAGGCTATAGCGCCGCTTCAGAAGGCTCAGACTGGATAATTAAGTGCGCCAAAAAGAACAGTAAACAACCTTTATGGGTATTAGTTTGGGGTGGGATAGAGGATGTTGCTCAAGCATTACATGATGCGCCAGAAATAAAGGACAACATCAGGGTGTACTGGATAGGCGGACCAAATAAAAAGTGGAGTGTGAACGCTTATGCCTATATAGCCGATAACCATCCGGATTTATGGATGATAGAAGCAAACGCAACCTATAGAGGTTGGTTTATGGATCCGGAATCTCCAGCCGATTTAAAAGGCAAAGCATATTATACAAATTATATAAAAGGATATGGAGCAATGGGAAAAGATTTCATCAATTATTATAAAGGAGACATTAAGATGGGAGATACCCCTTCATTAGCGTATCTAATGAAGGGAAATTCTAACGATCCAACGGGTGAAAGTTGGGGTGGGAGTTTTACGTCCATTACAACAAGCGCTAGAACCATATTTAAAGGGAACTCTACCATTGCAGATACAGTTGCAGTTTATGGGGTGTTAGAATGGCACTTTAAAGGTCCAAGCCTGGATATTCCTGCTGACTCTTCATGTTTTACGTTCGAAACAGGAGGTCAAAAATGGCCAGGTTATTACATCGGTGAAGGAAATTATGCTGTTCGCTATGCATCAAAAATGCCAGAAACCGGTTCCTATAAAACTATAAGTGACATCAGTGAGTTAAACGGGCAAACCGGAAAATATGTAAGCGTTAACCCTTGGCCTGGAAAACCTGGAAGAGATGATTATAAACTTGGGAAAAATTGGTATAGCGACAAGCCCGACGCTGATCTTTTTTTAAAGGAACAACAAGGAGCAAAAACAATTTCAAAACATCGTAAAGCTTTCTTGTTAGACTGGGCTAAAAGATGGGATTGGTTAAAATAAGTGTCAAATTGCAAACGCATTAATATGGAAAAAGTAAAGGTGTTATTGTCTGTTTTCTTGTTTTCGATATTGGGTTCGTCATCCATTTTTGCGCAAGAAAAGCCGATGGTGAAGCTCACAGAGGTTGTTTGGGACGGCGTTGGTTGCTATAAAATTGAAATGCCCATGGGTACCGTTTATTTTGAAAAGGATAATGGCGTATCAGGGTTTAAAAGTTTTGTTGATCCCGAAGGGAGAGATTGGATAGCATCTTATATGGAGCCAGGGCCTCACGGCGATTATCGTGGTTTCCCTAATAGTGTAGGTAACTTTGGGCATGCAGGGAGGAACAGTGGTTCTACAACAAAAATAATTGATGGAAAAACAGAAGGAGATCAGGTGATTTTAGAATCAACCAACGGTAATTTTACTTTTCAATACTGGTTTTTTATAGATAGAGTAGCCATAAAGGTGCTGAAATCAGAAGGAGAGTATAACTTCCTGCTGGAATGTGTTGCTGGTGGTACTGCGGATGCAGAAGATTATTTTGTAACAGCAGATGGAAAAAAACATATTCCAACCGAAGAAGGAGAGTTTGATGACTTCACACCGGAATGGTTTTACATAGGTGACACGAAGGCTAAAAATGTGTTGTTTCTAGCTAAAACTCCAAACGATGATGCTCCAAACGAAAACCATCGCCAGATTTTAAAGGACGGCGTACACAATATGGACCTTTACAGTTTTGGTCGCACAGGTAAAGAAGAGAAATATCAAGTTCGAGGAATGAGTGGCAATAATCATGTTTGTATCATTGGATTTACGCCTGCTAATCGACCTCATAACGAAATTGCCGGAATGATAGAGAGCTTTTTTGAAAAACCATTCACTGCGGGCGTTAAACCCGTTACAAAATGGAGTAAGGCTATTCTTAATCAGGATAAAGAATGGTTTGGATCTGTTGAAGCTTTGGAAATTGCTAGAAATGTAATTCAGTACCAATCCTCTCAAGGGGGATGGCCTAAGAGTACTGATCTTGCAAGAGCTCCGCACACCTCAGGAGATATCCCGCCGGAAGGGCGTGGTAGGGCAAATAGCATTGATAACGATGCAACAACGTTACCGATGGAATTTTTGGCTCGAGTGATAAACGCAACAGGCGATGAGCATTTGAAAACCTCCTTTAGTAAAGGTTTGGATTATCTTTTCGCTGCACAATATCCAAACGGGGGTTGGCCACAATTCTGGCCTTTACGGGGTGATGAATATTATTCTAGAATAACTTTTAACGATGATGCGATGATTCGGGTGATGAATTTACTCACCGACGTTGCAGCTGGCGAAGCGCCGTATTCCTTTGTTGACGCCTCTCGTAGGTCAAAGGCAGCTATTGCAGTAAATAAAGGCATTGATTGCATCCTCAAAACTCAAATAAAACAAAACGGTAAACTTACTGCTTGGTGTGCCCAGTATGATGAAAAAACACTGCAGCCTGCCTGGGCCAGAAAATATGAACCACCATCCCTTTCTGGAGATGAAACGGTTAGTATTTTGCGATATTTGATGTCGATAGAATTACCTAGTCCCGCGATAATTGACGCTGTGAATGGAGGTGTTACGTGGTTAAAGGCAGTAGTTATAAAGGGGGTGAGGCTAGATAATGTACGAAATTCAGACGGTAGAACGGAACGAATTTTAGTTAAAGATAGTAAGGCCCCACTTTTATGGGCTCGGTTTTACGAATTAAATACAAATAGACCACTGTATCTTGATCGCGATTCAAAATTTAATTACGATTATAGTAAAGTTGGCTATGAGCGTAGAAGCGGTTATGATTACCATGGATATTGGGCTAAACCTTTACTTGAAAAGGAATACTCGGAGTGGCTTTCTCGTATCAAAACAACTGGCTCAACCTCCAAAAAACTTAATCAATATGGAACAGCACATCCTGGTAAAACCATTATTCTTGAGGCAGAGAAGGGAAAATTTAGCGGTATAATTGATCGTCACAGTTGCTGGCACAATGTGATGTTAACAGATGCCCCACATTCTACTCATTCTGGACGTGGAGTTGTAGATACCCATAATAAGGTAGGAAGCTATATAGAGGTTTCTTATGATGCAAACTGGAGTGGACCTCATCGCATTACCGCTCGCTATACCCACATTAAATCTGATCCTAGACCTGGAGAATTACTTATTAATGGCACCCCGGCTTCTGTTTTAGAAATGAAACAGACAGATGCCTTACCTGCCTGGAAAACAGAATCGGTGGTTCATAATCTTCAATTAGGGACTAACATTATACATCTTAGGGCGTTGAATGATGGTGGCTTGCCTAACATGGATTACATAAAAGTAGCAGAATTGAGGGCTCCCCAAATTGGAGAGCTCCCTGGAATTCAAGTTTTGGAAGCAGAAGATGGAACCTATACCGGGAAAGAAGACCATCATAGCTGTTGGAACTTTATTGCCCAGAATCAAGCTAAGCACTCTGGTTTCACAGGAGAAGGTTACGTTGATACTTACAATGAAAAAGGAAGTTTTATCGAATTGGAATTGGACTCGGTGAAGGCTGGCTCATACATCCTTGGGGTTAGATATGTGCATGGCAAGCCGGATGTTCGACCCGCAGAGGTACAGGTGAATAAAACAGTGGTTAACCCATCTTTTGCATTTCCTCCTACAGGTGCATGGACCGAATGGACTACCATTTCCATTCCCATTGAATTGAAAGCTGGAAAAAACGTGATTCGTCTCTCTGCACTAAGTACAGAGGGTTTAGCTAATATAGATCACTATTCAATAACCCCTGCTTTATAAGGTATAGAGCTATAATTTTATTGATATTTTAAAAAAACATCCAAGCTGGAAAAACAATAATTATTTTAATATAAGAAAAGAATCGTTTTGTGACAGCTTGCTTTTCTTTCCAGAATTTGGCTTCTTTCAAAACAATTAGTCTTTCCCATTATAATATAGGAGGGTGTTTAGGCAAAGTTTAAGAGATATGGTAAAGCCGGAAAAATATATAAGCGTTAACCCTTGGCCTGGAGACCTAAGAAAATACGATCATAAATTAGGTAATTGGTGTTATATTGATAAAAGCCATCCCGAATTATTTTTGGGAGATCAGCAAGGCGCAAAAAAATATCAAAATATAGAGAAGAGATTTTTAAGGATTGGGCAAAAAAATGGATTGGCTAAAAATAAACCAAGAAACTCTAAACTAAGTTGATAAGAAAAATGAAGGAATTATTTTGTTGCCAATAGTATTTAACCAAATTAATAAGAAAAAAAATGAAAAGTTTAGTAAAGCTAAGTATTCTTTATGCACTCACTTTTGGTGCTGTTTCGTGTGTTGCACAGAAATCAGTTAGTGTTGATAAACAAAACTACATTAATTTAAAATGGAACCAGATAGCAACTCGCATGCCCGATGAATGGTATGCCACAAAGGAAGCTAAAATGGCAGCAGATAGTGTTTTGAAATATCAAACGAATGTTGGTGGATGGTCTAAAAATCATAACTACCATTTAGGGTTTAATCAAGATGAGTGGGCAAAGATAAAATCTAGCGGGATCGGAGCTACATTTGACAATGGCGCAACACTTACTGAGATGAAGTTTTTAGTAAATATGTATAGCAAAATAAAAGATGAGCGATACAGGAATGCATTTAACAAAGCTTTCGATTATATTCTAATAGCTCAATACGAAAACGGTGGATGGCCTCAATTTTATCCATTTAGAAAAGGACAGTCAATAGCTTATAATTCGCACATTACCTATAATGATAATGCCATGGTAAATGTTATGACATTTTTGAAAGATATTGCCGATAAAAAACCTTTTTATCAACCTATGCAGATAAGTCAGAAAATGACTGAGAAGGCTAAAATAGCTTTTGACAAAGGAGTGGATTGCATCTTAAAAACGCAGATTAGAGTTAATGGAAAGCCAACAGTTTGGTGTGCTCAGCATGATGAAGTTACTCTGGCGCCAGCTAATGCCAGAGCTTATGAATTGGCATCTTTTAGTGGGGCCGAATCCGTAAATATTACGTTGCTATTGATGGATATCGAAAATCCCCCGAGAGAAATTATAAATGCGGTTAAAGCTGCTAAAAGTTGGTTTGAGACACATAAAGTAGAAGGCATTAGACTAGAGAAAATTATTAATAGTGATGGATTAAAGGACTTAATAGCAGTTGAAGATAAAGATGCACCCGTACTTTGGGCTCGTTTTTACGACTTAGATACAGCGTTGCCTTATTTTTGCGACAGGGATGGAATTAAAAGAAAATCATTTGGAGAAATGGGTCATAATCGCAGGAATGGCTATAGTTGGTACACTAATGCTCCTTTAAAAATAATTGCAAAATATCCAGAATGGTTGCAAAAATGGAATGTTAACTAAAAAATAAAATGGGTACTAGGGACGATAGCTTAACAATGCGCTAAGAGGTTACCTAAGTTGTAGTATTATACTGATGTAAGAGAAGGAGAATGGTTATCGGATTGTATGCAGTGGGTGACAACATAGATTCTCCAAACTCGATGCAATTTATGGAGTAGATTAGATGGCAGAACATTATGGGTTTTAAATTCGAATTTTGACGTGTTTAATACAAGTCTTATAAAGGGGACCAATTAATAAGCATTTTTTGATCTGTTTTATATTTGCCAGGTAAGGTTGTTTGAAATGTTTGACAACTAGATTATATAATAATGAATAAAATCAATTTAATTTACAAGACGCTCCTCGTTTCATTCTGTATGCTTATACAACAGAATGCTTCTTATTGCCAGTCTAAGGATAAGTCACAAAACCATGTTTCGAAAGTCTGGTCTCCTGATTTAGGGAACGGCAAATACAAGAACCCAATTTTGAATGCAGATTATTCAGACCCTGATGCGATTCGGGTAGGCGATGATTTTTATTTAATTTCCTCCAGCTTCAACCATGCACCAGGTTTGCCATTGCTGCATTCCAAAGACCTGGTGAACTGGACCATCATCAACCATGTATTGCCGCAACAAAAACCCTATGATGTATTTAGTAAAGTACAACATGGCAATGGGGTATGGGCGCCGTCCATCCGTTACCACAACGAAGAATTTTATATCTATTACCCAGATCCGGATTTCGGGATATATATGACCAAAACCAGGGACCCAAAAGGCGAATGGAGTGACCCGGTTTTCGTTTTTCGGGGGCAAAGGATTGATAGACCCTTGTCCGTTTTGGGATGAGGACGGAAAGAACTATTTAGCATTTGCCTATGCAGGCAGCAGGGCCGGAATAAAAAGCCTGTTGGCCCTTGCCAAATTAAATACTGATGGCGATAAGGTGCTGGATAAAGGTGTCATTGTGTATGACGGACATGAACTAGACCCCACCATAGAAGGGCCAAAGGTACATAAGAGAAATGGCTATTATTACCTGTTTGCTCCTGCCGGAGGTGTAGCTACAGGCTGGCAGTTGGTGCTCAGGTCCAAGAATATTTACGGTCCGTACGAACGTAAAGTGGTGATGGAACTGGAATTGCAATAGTTTACTAGAGGTTTTTTATTGTCAGATTATTGTTTTTTGAGGAGCATTAATT
>NZ_JBHULV010000006.1:0-4282 GCF_042684645.1 Pedobacter alpinus | reverse complement strand
GGTTTCGCAACTCAAAATTAGAATTATACAGGCCTTTTTTGTATATTATTTGTTCGGACAGTTATGAGAAATGGTATAATTTTTTTTCTCAGAAGTTTAATTTATCTGTTAAACTCCAACTTATAAAAAAATCAATTAAATTTTATAAATATCATTCTTAGTAAATCTAATTTTTCGTTTAGATTAATAAGTAGATAAAATTTCTATTTTTGATGATTAGCTAAAAGATTAAAATTTATATGATATCACTCGAGAAGATATTTAGCAAAGCATTTGCTACTGTTGATGTTACCGTTAATGGCAACAGACCCTGGGACATACAAGTTCACAACCCCAAACTGTATAACAGAATTATAGCAGGTGGTTCTATTGCTTTTGGAGAAGCTTACATGGATGGATGGTGGGATTGTGAAGCCGTTGATGAATTTATGCACCGGGTGCTATACCATCGCTTAGATAAAAGATTACCTAGAGATATTTTTACGGCATTTTATTTTTTAAATGCAAAGTTTAAAAATAGACAAACTTTAGGAAGAGCTAAAGAAGTTGCTTATAAGCATTATGATATTGGAAACGAGCTATTTGAAAAAATGCTGGATTCCCAAATGCAATACTCATGCGGTTATTGGGAAAAGGCGAACAACCTCGAAGAAGCCCAAGAAGCTAAACTTGATCTGATTTGCCGCAAGCTTAAATTAGAGAAAGGAATGACACTTTTAGAAATAGGTTGTGGCTGGGGTGGTTTCGCAAAATATGTTTCACAAAAATATGGTGTTTCAGTAGTTGGGATTACTATTTCCGAGCAACAAGCTATTTTAGCCCGTAAACAAAATGAAGGTTTACCTATTGAAATTAGGGTTCAAGATTATAGAGATGTTAATGAAAAATTTGATAGAGTAGTTTCTATCGCTATGCTAGAGGCAGTTGGTTACCGCAATTTTAGAGAATATATGGAAGTTGCTGCTAGAAACCTTAAAGATGATGGAATATTTTTCATACATACCATCGGTGGAAACTACGATGCTAAAACCACCGACCCTTGGATAGATAAATACATTTTTCCTAACGGAATGCTCCCATCAGCAAGTCAGCTATCTAAAGCATGGCAAGGGCTTTTTGTTTTAGAAGATTGGCATAACTTTGGCACCTATTACGATCCAACATTAATGGCTTGGCTCAAAAACTTTGAAGAAAGTTGGGATAGTATAAAAGCAGATTACGATGAACACTTTTACCGTATGTTTCGTTATTTCCTTTGTTCAAGTGCAGCATCTTTCCGATCACGTAAAAACCATCTTTGGCATATTGTTTTAACAAAACCTGTAAGATTAGGCATGTATGAATCAGTAAGGTAATGCTAAATACTGGTGCCATAGTAAATGCCTATTAATAGCTGAACACCTAATTTTGGTATGCTATATTGGCTGATTATATAGGTTATAACTTTGAGGTTAAAACATTAAATTAAGAATATACAAAAACTTCTGATTTAATGAATGGCATTTAAATCCAACTTACAAAGAGCCTTTAGAAACTGGTATTTAGGATAATTATGATATTCTGCCAGAACAGAAAAAAGGATTGAAAGGGAAATTGATTTTGTTATAAAATAAAAAAAGGTCATTCTAAAAGAACCCCCTTCTTAAATTCATCAATCATTTACTACAAAAGCTATTTAAAGTGCAATAATAAGTTTGCCATCATCATAAAAGCCTTTTTCTAATACTTTTCCGTTGGCATCAACTTTAAAACCTAATCCACTTTTATAGCCATTATGCCAAGCACCAATGTATGTGGTTTTATCGCTGTAAAAATAAACGCCAAATTCTTTTCTTTGCCCTTGAATGCACTGTCCGTAATAAGCATCTCCGCCATCATAATAGAAAACAATTGGATATGCAGCTTTGGAATATGCAAAATACCCTATTGCAACAGATGATTTATATTTTTGATAAGTAAAACCCTCAAAAGAGGTGGTGTTTTTAGCTGTATAATAATCAAAACTATGGTTAACCTTATATTGCTTATTAGTTGGTTTATCGTTTTCAAATACGTTTGACCATCCAACAGCTTTTGGCGACATTTGAAAAGCTGGGCCTTCTTTTATATTTTTCCTGTAAGTATAAAGTTCAACGTCTTTAGTTTGTTGGTTTTGAATTATAGTAGTTCCATCCATTTGGTTGTTGGTATTATAAGTACTGTAAATATTTACACCAGTTTTCTTGTCTGCAACTAAATTTGCACCAACTAGTTTACCTCCAATTTTAAAACCATAAGTAATTTTTCCGTTTTCATCAATTTCATCAAAAAAAGAGACATCTTTCATGTCTTTCTTTTTAACTTGTTTAGCAAAATCAATTTGCGAGAATGCTAAAACAGGTGTTATTAAAAAAATAATAATTAAATATTTCATATAAATCTTTTACCAATTGATTATATGTTAACCAATTGGTACAAATTTACCGACAAGAAAAATAAAATTAGTACGTGGAAATTGGTATTTTAAGTAGATTTTGTGGTATTTTTTTGTAATTTATTATCTTTTATTGCCTTTAAAACAGTTCCAATCCTTTATAATCCTTCACAAATTTGATTACATTATCTGTAATATTAAACTCTTCTGGTGTGTGTAAAGTAGTTAAAGCTAAGGCTTGCATTCCGGCATTCTTTGCGGCCTCCACTCCTTTTGGTGCATCCTCAAAAACTAAACATTTATCATAAGCTATCCCTAAAATATCTGCTCCTTTGGTAAATGTTTCAGGATCGGGCTTACTTAAAACCACGTCATCTGCACTTACCACCACTGGAAAATACTTTCTTAGGTTCAAATTATCCAAAATAAAATCAATATTAAAAGGGATAGCTGCCGACCCGATAGCCATTTTTATTCCGGCCTGGTAGGCTTTCTCCAGAAACTCTTCTAATCCATCTATCAATTTAATATGTGGTTTAAAGGCAGCTTGGTAGCGGCGTTCTTTTTCCATAGAAAAATCGTCCATTTGCTGTTGTGTAAAATGTCCTTTTCCAAAAACACGTTCTAATAACTCTTGATTTTTACCGTACATCTGTAAAACGGTTTCATTATAAGTGATATTTGCTTTTAAATCGTTGATTAATATATCATGCCAAGCTCTGGCGTGGAAGTGCATATCGTCTATTATGGTACCGTTGAGGTCGAAAAGGTAAGCTTCAAATTTTGTATTCATGTTGCTAAAATAGTAATCTTAATATTAAGCTGATGTAATTTTATTTTAATGAGGTTTATTTGAGAGAAAATCCTATTTTTGCAACCCATTCAAAATTCGGAGAGATGTCAGAGTGGTCGAATGAGCCAGCTTGGAAAGCTGGTGTACTGGCAACGGTACCGAGGGTTCGAATCCCTCTTTCTCCGCTGATACACATATCAAACTTTTTTAAAAGCCTGCAAATCATATGATTGTAGGCTTTTTTCGTTTTAAAAAAGTGGTAAAATATTTAACATTTCACAATATAAAGTGGAGTATAAGTGGAGTAAAAAAGTTGAACACTTTAACTCCACTTTAAACTCATAAAAAACTGAAATACAACATGTTCAACCACTAAACATCTTGATTTTATTTAACGGCAGAAGTAATTTTGTTTAACTTTTAATGTTTAAAATCATGAGTAATTTAATTCATCTATGCTTTCATCTTAAAAAGCCAAAAAACTACATTAGTGGTAATATCCCTATCTATTTAAGGATTATCGTCGATTTAAAAAGAGTTGAAATCTCTATTGGAAAAGAATGCGAACCTTCCAAATGGTGTAAAAAATCTGAACGAATACTAGGAAATCGTGAAGAAACCAAAATCTTAAATAAGTATATCGACCAGTTTCAAGCTAAAGTTTATGAAGCACAAGATATTTTAATTAGGGAATCTTTAGAAGTTACGTCTGACGCTATCCGGAATCAGGTTTTAGGCAAGAAGGAAGCTATTAAAACTATTATTGAAATTTTTACAGAGCATAACAATAATGTGGAAGCTTTAGTGGGTAAAGAATTTGCAGCAGGCACATTAGAGCGTTATAAAACTTCGCTTAAACATACGCAGGATTTTATTGAGTGGAAATACTGGAATTGCAATAGTTTACTAGAGGTTTTTTATTGTCAGATTATTGTTTTTTGAGTAGCATTAATTAGATTTATAAAAGCCAATATTTATGCTGCTGTTTTGGATTGAATTAATAACTCTCCAAACTCCTGAGGTGTCAAATATCCAAGTGTTGAATGCCTTCTCTTTCTATTGTACCACACCTCTAT
>NZ_JBHULV010000005.1:0-46853 GCF_042684645.1 Pedobacter alpinus | reverse complement strand
TAACTGTAAATCAATTAGTTAATAATTCCGTTTTACGAAATCGGAAATTGTTCGGACAGATATGATTCAAAATTAAATTTTTGAATAAATAAATTTTGGTTTATTTAAAAATTACTATATTTGTTATAGTATTTGAGACAGGATAAACATCTGAGTGGTCTTGAAAAGGACAGGATATATTTCTGCGTAGTCTCAAAAGCCCCTTAAATGGGGCTTTTTTATTAAACAGCCTTTTCTGATTAAAGATAGAATAAATAAAGCCGCAATTGTATAGTGCAACTATCTTGACATAATCCAGATACTACTACACACTCCCTTATAACAAAATGCAGTGTAAAAAATCTATCTTAGATGATGCGTAAAATTATTTTTCTTTTCCTATTAACAGCTTTTGCTTTCCCAGCATTTAGCCATGCTTCGACTCCGCTCAGCATGACAATGCCAAAGCTCAGTAGTACAGATAGCATCCCTGCAAAACAAGCTAGCCAACATTACAATGAGACCGTTAAAATTTATGGTACTGTAAGCGGTGGTCGTTATCTAGAAAAATCTTTTATTACCTTACTAAATGTAGATGGTAATTTCCCTAACCATGCCCTTACTATTATGATAAAAGATATAGACCGTAAGAAATTTAGCTATGCACCGGAGTCTTTTTTGAAGGGGAAGAAGATTGTGGTAACGGGTAAGTTGGTGGAGTTTAAGGGTAAGCCGGAGATTATTGTTTCGGATGTTGGGCAGATTGTGGTTGTGGAGTAAAATATAGATTTATTTAATATTATGATTTCCCCAACACAAATAAGAAAGCCTGAAAATTGGCAAGATTTTGAAAAACTATGTAAGAAGCTTTGGGGTGAAATTTGGGAATGTTCTGCTTTTATCAAAAGAAACGGACGTGGTGGTCAAAACCAGAGCGGTGTAGATGTTTATGGCTTACCCAAAGGAGAAAAACAATATTTCGGTATACAATGTAAAGGAAAAGACGATTACTCTAAAAGTAAGTTATCTGAAAAAGAAATTGACCTTGAAATTGAGAAAGCAAGAAAATTCACTCCTCCTTTAAATACCTTAATTTTTGCAACTACTGCCGATAAAGATGTTAAAATAGAGGAATACATTAGAAAGAAAAATATAGAGAACATTGAAAATGGTCTTTTCAATATTGACATAGCTTCTTGGAGTGACATCGTAGATTTACTAGAGGAAAGAAGAAGTACTTTTAATTGGTATATAAATAACTGCCAATATAAGGATGCTTCTGATATTAGTGTTTTATTTGGTGATGAAGAAGAAATAGAAATTCACCCGAAATATATAAAAACCAGTAAAATATACAGATTAAAACGAGAAATAGATTATTCATTATTTCCTGATTGGGTAAATCCAGAACATCCTTTCGCTAAACAATTAGCTTCCATACAAAAATTAAGAGAACCAATATATTCAAGTCCATTTGATCGAAAAAAAAGAAAGATCGACCATAGGTGGTGTTCATTACCATTTAAAATTTACAATACCGGTTCAACTGTAATTGAAGATTACAAATTATTAGTACGTTTTGATAGAGATAAAGTTGAAGAAATTGATGATAAGTTTCGTTCTTTTAGCCCGGGTCCTTTATATAATCAAACATTAATTGTAGCAGAGAATGCTGAACGGATAAAAAACAGACAAGTTTTCCAATCGTCCGCCTATTATAACCACATAGAATTCATCCCAACAAATAAAATTTTAGTACAAGAAGATATTGTAAGGTTTGATGTGAGTATTATTCCTAAAGATAATGTAGAAGAAATTGAAGTAACTTGGGTACTTAAATCCCGTGATTTTAAAAAAGAAGGGAAATTAAAAATAAAAATAACTCCACATTACGAAGAAAACAGAGAGATAATTGAAGTAGAAAGTATCGAAGAATTAAAAGATAATGAGTTAATTATCACACCTAAAACAACCGAGGAATAATTACTTCATATATTCTTTGAGGTAAGAATTTATAATTTCAATATCATGCTTATAATTATTCGAAACATTTGAAATAATACTTTCACAATCTAGAAGTGTTTCTAATGAATGTCGATATCCTAAAACAACCTTATTGATCTTTAGAATCGGTAAACTTTTAATGAAATTATCTTTAACCCCATTATTATTATAAAACTTTTCAAGTTCAATATATTTTGTACTACCAAAAAGTGGTAATTCTAAATAAGAGTATGGATTACCATTTTGTCCGATTGAATGCCTAAGTTTTGCTGCCTGATTTTGTGCTGTTTTAGGTTCTAAACTATGTTCCTCATATTCATAATGTGATATCAATCTAATTTCTTCTTCGTAGTTCCAAATATCATTCTTGTGCATGCCCATAAATGCAAAAACAGCCTCAGGCAAATTCGTAATAGGTCTATTATTTTCAATTTGGAACTGCGAATGAAATCTCAAAAAATCAATGTATTTATCACGCTCGGCGGAATTTCCATATTGAATCCTTGCAAGCATATACTTATGCCAATCGGTATTAGGATTCAATATCTCAAAGACAATTGCAGCACCATATCCATCTCCTCCATAAAGTCTCCACATTGGAAACTTATCAGGTTGTGCAAGGTTATGAATTCCACAGAAAGAAACACTATGAAAGGATTTTCTAAATAAATTCAATTGAGAAGTTTCTATCCAATTAATCTCTTTAGCCATATAAAGTAATTCCTGTGGATCATTTAAAGATGAAAGGTTACTCAATCTCAGAAAGCCTGAATTCAAAATATTGAATAAGTTTTGTAAAGATGAAGTATAATGAATAAGATATTTTTGATCCGTAGAAGCATAATCAGTTCCTTCTACATTAGAATTCCGTAATGTTAAATTAAGCCTACAATTATACGGTTGCTCACCAGAAAACAGACTATACCTGCCAATTAATCTTATACCAGGATAAAAACTATTTAACCCTCTTAAATATTCTTTAATTATCTTATCTATATATGGAGTTTTCTCAGGACCTGAATTTGTCATAAATAAATTTTACTCTTATTAAATCTTTTTCTTCTCATTGATGTTATTGGTATACCTAGATTTTATCAAAATGATTACTATTCTAAAATTAAACAGCGATAGTTTCTTTCAAAGAATATTGAACCAAAGCATCAATTTTTTCTTGATAAACTGCGGGTAATTCAGATTTAATTTTCAACATATTAGCTAAGTCACTAATTAATTGATGTAATTGCGCTGCAACAGAGGTATTAAGTGCATTTATACCACTTAAAGGTCCTTTCAATAACTCATTGCCTTTTTTATTAGTCACTAATGGCACTAAAGGTTTTGACTGTCCCCATCTTGCTCCCAATTCAAATAAAACATAAGCTGAATTAATACTGTTATGAGATATTAATCCTAAAAGAACTTTACAATCGTTAACTTCATTCTTTAATTGCTGTTCTGTTGAAGCTCCCGCGGGTAAACGATAACCATCAACACTAGTACACCTAATTCTCTTGGCAGGTATCTTTAAACTAGAATTAATTAAATCTATTAAAAGTTTTGCTGTTTCAATATCTTGGCTACTGTGACTTATAAATATATCCATCAAACTATTTTTATTATGCTCTTTTATTTTGGGTTTAGCAGATAATATTTTCCTTTCTATTGTTTGCTTACCTTTTGCCGATATTTTAATATTCCAATTATTGTAGCTATTTTCAGAAGTAACTAATCCTGTTCGTTGAAGCTGTGACGCTATTTGCTCAGCCTCCTCTTCTGAATCCATATGAACTTCATTTAACCAAAAAATTCTATTCACAGACCAATAGGTGTCATGTTTTCTAAGATGATATAATTTATCCAAAAGGATTTCTTTTTTCTCTTCGATAGTTAAATCAAACCTTTCCTCTATAAAAGAGGTGTTCAGCATTAAAGAATCACTAATTTTAATTAAGTTTAGAATAGATTTTATATTAAAAATTTTATACTTAATCTCCTTAAATAAATCTTCTTTTCTATAGTCTAAATCTGCAAAACTATAGAATCTATCATTAAGACTCCTATAAATTAAATCTTCCAATCTTTTTAATAAGTCTTCAGATACATTTATAATTAAAAATTTATTGAAATTTCTACTAGTATCATCGAAAATGTTGGTAACAGCATTAAATTGTTCTTCATTGATTATATCAATCTCTAAAATCTTTTTAAACTCTTCTTCAAATTCTATAAATGATTTTTCAAATTCATTAAATAGAGTTAATAATTTCATATTAATAAGCAGGTTTAGCTCAAATTTAAAATATAATCTTAAATATTTTCTTAAAATGACCTGTTCTTAAAATCTTACTTTAATTTAAAATTCATGCGCTAATTAATATCTTCGTGAAAACCTTTTAAAAACATGATTAAAACTTTTACGCTATTAATTCTATCGATAACAACTTTAACTTCTTTTGCACAAGACCCCATTGTTTTGTTTGAAGGAAAAAAGAAGCTTCCTGGCTCAGAAGAAACTCATTTATACTATGGGTTCAAAAGTGGAGACCAATTGGTCTTTGATTTTAAGGAAAATGATGGTAAAGAATTAAAAGAACTTGAAATTAGCACTTACCCTGCTGGTGCTGTTTTTATGGATTATAAAACAACAAGCATCAACCAGAAAACACTTAAAATTATAAAAACAGGCATTTATGATTTTCGCTTTAAAAACTCTTCTTTAGCCCAAAGGATTGGCGAAATAAAAATACGACGGATTCCTTCAGATGCAGAAAGCGTTGATTTTAACTCCACTATTGAATGGAGAGCTATAAATGATACCATCCGCACCCCAATACAAGAAAAATATCTTATAAAAAGTGATACTGCAATAGTAACCATTGCCGATCAATTAGCAAAAGTGTCTTCACAAACGGCTATGAATGGTAATCCGAACATAACAATTGCTGAATTTTTATTACCTGAACACACTATTGCGTGGAGCTATTATTTAGGGGTTGGAAAAGAAGGTAACGATGCTTATTTAGCTGCTAAAGAAAAATTTGTAAATACAGCTGCTGCTGGGCTTTCAAAAATACCCGGTTATGGTACTTTAGGCGCATTAGCTTTATATGGTATCAATACTTTTAGCAAAGCGCAAGGAGGCGATAATGTTAAGTTCTATTTTATTGGTGATTATAATAATGCACTTTTATTTAAAAGCGGACAGGCTTTTATGCAGTTTAAAAATGGTGATATATTGAATGATGCAGGGTTGATGAAAGCCCCTTTAGCAGGTAAGGTGTATGTCGGCTTAATAAATGATAATATTGCTGAGCCAATTGAGGTAAGCATTAAGGCTTCTGCAATTACTGTAAAACAAGAATGGGGTATCAGAAAAGTAGAAAACATTTATGTAAGAAAATTACAGAAACCTTTTTTGATGCCTTAATTTAAAATAATAACGAAGCAAAACAATTTAATTAGCCAATTAGCACCGCAAGAAATTGGCTACAAAAGAAAGCTAGAGATTGAAAATTTAAATAATTCACTACTTTAAAGATGCGTAATATAACTCTTATTTCAACTATACATACGGAAAATGGTCAATGTAATTCTGATGAATTGCATGATATCCTTGAGGATATAAAGCCGGAAGTAATTTTTGATGAGTTAACAAGTGATTATTCCGACATGTTTTATAGCGATTCATTTGACACATATTACACCAACAAGATTTTACTTAATCAGCAACCTCCAGTTGTGCCACTTGAAGTAAAATGTATCAAAAAATATATCAAAGACCATAGCGTTGAAATTTTTCCTGTTGATATTGATATAAGGCAAAAATTAGCTGAGTATCAGGATGAGATTAACTATATGTTTCTAAAAATCTTTAAACACGAGGATTATATCAAGTTAGAGAGTGAAAGAGATGCTTTGGTAGCACAGGAAGGTTTTCAATACCTCAATAGTGATAAATTTTTAGATTTTTTAAATAGAAAGGAATCAATAGAAAAAAATATCCTGGAATCTGATATCGAGAATGAAAGGCTACTTAATACTTATAGATTATTTTATGCAGAGCATCGCGAGAACCGCGAGAACGCAATGATTCAAAATATTTATACTTACAGTGAAGGAAATCAATATGAACAAGCAGTGTTTTTAATTGGTGCCAATCATAAAAAGTCATTAATGCAAAAAATTATAGATTACGAAAAACTATCAGACATTAAATTGAATTGGACAATGTTTGGTGGTAAATAGAAAAGATGAATCCTAAACTGTCCTTAGAATTCCCCCAACTGGCTTAAGTCTTAACACAAGAGGGCTTTTTCAAAAGCCTGATTTGTGCCTATTTTAAAATCTGCACCTGCTTCAATTCCGCTGTTGTTCAACACGTTCATTAATATTCTTAAATTTTGTATAAGTATTAAAACAAACCCACACTCCCATTAGAGCCAACCGAAAGAAGAGGATTGCTTTCCCAATGTAGAGTCCAGCTTTAGAAGCTATTTTACTACATCCTTATCTTATAGATACTATGGTTGTCTACATTCAACTGGTTACCAAAGCTTGTCTTCAACTCCTGCATGTGTTAGTGGAAGGATAATTAAAAATTTTCATAGTGTATTAACAATAAAGTGAATTTAGTTTTTTTGATGGGTGAAGAATTAATTTTTTATGGTTAGTGGTTTAGTATTTTAAGCTAAAAATCCACTTTAATTTGAAATCAAATCTTTATCAATTACTGTAAAAAGCGAGATTTATTGAAGGCTATGTTTAAGGCTTCTTACAGCATGAATTTTTCAGCGTTTTTATATAGACAAATCAAAGAGTATATAAAAAATATTTTTCAATTTTTTTTAACTCTTGAGGTAAAGGGTTGTAAATTAAGCTGAAACATAATCAAAGGTTAATAAACAATATGTTCTATATTGTTATAAGATTTTAAATAAACTAATAAGATAAATAATTTTTTCATTTCCTTAAATTTCGTTTGCATTAAATCACCACTTAATTTAGCAATTTAAGTCAATTAAGAATTAAGAAAATAACTATCTATGAATAAATATTTACTCTTTACGTTAATAATTATAGTATATATTAATGTCGTTCAAGGGCAAACTCAACAACGTGATGATGCTGGTTTAAGAGGAGATTAAGGAGCAACTTCTGGTTTTTTTGAAACTAGCAACCCAATAAATTTCCCATCAGTTGCAAGTAGTTGGTGGCATTTGTTAGATGTGCGCCATAGCAATCTATCTAATAATTTTGCAATGCAATTTGCTGGACATTTCTATGATCAAGATTTATATTTTAGGAAAACAAGTAATAATCCATCCCAGTCTTGGTCAAAGGTATTAATGGAAACAAATGGACAATCTGTTATTAACAGTGCTTCATGGTTTAATTATGGAAACAGCAGTATAGGTGGCTACACATGGACAAATGCTGCTTTAACAACTAATAGTATTGAAATAATTAATAATCAAGGTACAGTTAATAATAGTTCGCCAACATTAAGTTTCCACCGCCACGGTACAGGTGGACCACAGTTTAGGTTATCGGCCGATGGTTCAAATATTTTATATCTAGAAAGTGCAGGAGCTAATTCAGCAAGAAGCCCTTTGCCTTATGGAGGCGGGCCCAACAATTATTTTAGTAAATTATTTATAGATGGTGCTTTGGCGGTTAAAGGTCAAATACGAACTTCTGAAGTTAAAGTAGATACTGGACCTTGGCCAGATTATGTATTCGATAATGATTATCAACTGCTATCATTAAACGAAATTGAAAATTATATAAAAGTAAATAAACATTTGCCCGAAATACCTTCGGCAAAACAAATTGAAACTGAAGGTTTGAATTTAGGAGAAATGAATTCGCTTTTACTAAAGAAAGTTGAAGAGCTGACTTTGCATTTGATAGAGATGAAAAAAGAAATTATCGAGCTTAAATCTAAAAATTAGAATATGAAGAAACACTTACTTTGGTTAATAATATCTATTACGTTTTTTCAGCCTTTAATTGCACAGGAAACTTTGCAAAGTGTAACAGATAGAGGCAGTACTACAACAGCAAACCTTACAACAGGAAACCTATATATGGACAGGGCGTCAAATACCCTCAACTCAAATACAGAATTTATAAAAGCCACTTTAAGCAATTACCCAACATGGGGCGTTTCTCTTTCACATAATACTGAAAATGATGGCTACAACAGCTATGGACTTGGTTTTAATACTACCGAATCTTATCTCATTGGGCGCCAAGAAAAAATGAGATTATCATCTTATGGTAATTTGGGTATTGGTACAAATACTTTTAACTGGGCTATAGGAAATCGAAAAGTTTTAGAAATTAATGGTAATTCCCAAGCGCTTATTGGCTTTAAAATAGGAGATGTACCCAAATCTTACTTATATCACGAAGGAGCAAATTTCTATATAACCAATGAAGCATCTGGTAAGATTTATTTCCAGTCTTTAGGAGGTTATAGCTTTAATAGTCAAGTAAATATACCTTCTCAAGTAAATATTGTGTACGGAACAATTGGTGGGACAGGAATAGGACAATACCATAACACTTCTACTGATAACCTGACATTTTATAATGCTTCAGGTGGTGCCAATTTAATAGAGTTAAATAGAACGACAGGCAATTTTAATATAGCAGGAAGCGCATTCTCTAATAAGTTTAGAGGAATTAATAATGCTGGAAGCTGGATAAGTGGAGAATTCGGTTCAAATGCAGGCGGTAATGTTGTTGTTGTAGGCGACTTAGAAGGCAAAGCGACTATTGGAGGGTCATAATAGTGGTTTGACTGCATGGACAGATTTAATTATTAACAGAGATGCAGGCAATGTAGGTATTGGCACCCCAAATCCAGATGAAAAACTCACTGTAAAAGGTAAAATCCACGCTGAAGAAGTACGAGTAGATTTATCGGTACCAGGACCAGATTATGTTTTTGAAAAACAGTATAAGCTAACCCCTCTAGCTGAAATCCAAAAATACATTTCGGTAAATAAACACCTTCCAGAAGTTCCTTCTGCTAAAGAAATGGAACAAAATGGAATCAATTTAAGTGAGATGAATATGCTGCTGTTAAAAAAGGTTGAGGAACTGACTTTGCATTTGATCAACCTCCAACAAGAAAACAATAATTTAAATAATAGGGTGAGAATATTAGAGAATAAATAATATGAAAAAAAAACTTTTATCTGTCATATTGATATGTTTTATTACCATGTCTTTTGCACAAACCAATACTTTTCCTATCTCAGGTAATGTTGGTATTGGGACGTTAAACCCTTTAACAAAATTAGATATTTCAGGAGATTTGTCGATTTCTAGCGCTTCAATTCCTATGGGATTAAACACAGAAATCGGTGGTTTTACACCTTTATTAAATATGAATATTAATTTTCGAGGACCTAATGTAAATCAAAATTATGTTGGTGCTTCATTTAGAATTGACACGAGAGGAGAAGTGGTTGGAGCACCTCTTTTTCAATGGATAAAAAGAGATATAAATACCAATACTGAAGAAATCAAAATGGTATTCACTAAATCAGGTCATTTAGGTATAGGTACAACTTCCCCACATCAAATACTAGATATTAACGGTGGAATTGGATTCTCTAATCAAAACTCACAAGATAAAACATTGTATTCTCCAGTAGATGGAGTTTTAGAATGGATGACTAACAATGCAGCTGATCAACATGGTTTTGCTATAAGTCATCAAGGTGAAAGAATATTCTACTTTAATACTGATGGACAAAGTTATTTTAATGGTGGCAACGTCGGCATTGGTACCACCACCCCAGACGAAAAGCTCACGGTTAAAGGTAAACTCCATGCAGAAGAAGTCAGGGTTGATTTATCGGTACCGGGTCCAGATTATGTCTTTGAAAAAGATTATCCATTACTTTCATTGGCAGAAACTCGAAAATATATTTTAGAAAACAAACACCTTCCAGAAGTGCCTTCTGCAAAAGAAATGGAACAAAATGGAATTAATTTAAGTGAAATGAATATGCTGTTGTTGAAAAAAGTAGAAGAATTGACTTTACATTTAATCAATCAAAATAAAACCTTAGAAGAATTGAAAGTCTCTAATCAATATTTAACAGAACAAGTTCATTTTATAAAAAATAAATAAGCACATGAAAATAAAAACTACTCTCATCTTTTTCTTCGCCAGCTTTTTTGTTCAGGCACAAACCAATATTTTTCCGGCAAATGGGAATGTAGGTATTGGTACAAGCAACCCACAACAGAAGTTCGCTGTATCTAACAATGGTGCAGAAGGGTTAGAAATTTATTTGAATCAACCTAGTTTAGTTGTTGGATTACAATCTTATAATAGGCAAACTCAGGCTTATACAAAAATGCAATTTGATGCTTCTCAATTTGAGTTTACTCAGGGAAATGTTGGTATCGGTACTACTTCACCAAGTCAAAAATTAGATGTAAATGGAATTGTAAAGTGGGGTGACTTGGAAAATAACTATTTATACTCAGGGCAGGAAGCGGGAGGTGTATATTTCGAACAGGTAGGCACATCTGCCTTGAAAAGTAAAATTCGCTTCCAATCTTCTAAAAATGGTGACCAGGGGAATTACTCTCAGTTTTACATTGATCCTGAAAAGGGATTTTATTTTGTTAGTAACGGCTCTGCATTAAGTAACGTAGGCATTGGTACTACCACCCCCGATGAAAAACTCACCGTAAAAGGCAAAATCCATGCTGAAGAAGTTAGAGTAGATTTAACAGTACCCGGACCAGATTATGTCTTTGAAAAAGATTATCCATTACCCTCTTTAATAGAAACCCAAAAATACATTCAAGAAAACAAACATCTACCAGAAGTGCCTTCTGCAAAAGAAATGGAAACCAAAGGAATTAATTTAAGTGAGATGAATATGCTTTTATTAAAGAAAGTGGAGGAGCTTACTTTGCATTTGATAGAACAAGATAAGATGAATAAAAAGCAAGATGCGCAAATTGAAGAATTAATAAAATTGAACAAACTACTAATGAAGACTAACAAAAACTAAATATGAAAAAAATTATACTTCTTTCAATCTTAAGCTTTTTAGCAATTAATCAACTATCTGCACAAGAGCTAAGTTTTCAATATGATAACGCAGGTAACCAAATTGTAAGAGAGTGGATATGTGTTAATTGCCCTTATGTTAATTCAACCGCTCCAACTAATGAAGTTCTTTCAAAAAATTCTGATAAAACTTTAATTGATAAATCACTTTCTGATGATTTATTAGGTCATAAACTATCCGTTTATCCAAACCCTGTTACAGAAATTTTGAATGTAAAATGGAGTGATAATGATGCTATTTATGTTCAATCTATTGATGTTTTTACTTTAACCGGGGTAAGGCTATTTCATAAAAGTTTTAGTGAAAAAGACAGAGAAACTACCATTTCATTTATAGAATTAGCCGCCGGGTCTTATTTATTAAAAGCAAACTATTCTGATAACAAGCAAGAGGTTGTGAAACTGATTAAGCAATGATAAATTATATAAGAACTATTATAATTTATTAAACTAATTACAAACCTAAAAGAATTACATAGAATCTAAAAATTTCACCTATGAAAAAAACCTTACTATACCTAATAATGTTGTTTTGTACATTCCAAGTTTTTGCAAAACAAGAATCAAATAGCTATTCTTTAAAAGATACAATTGTTAAGCAAATAGATACAACAATTACTTTGGTTGATACAATTACTTATGTAATAGGTAAACAAGCAGAAATAAGGAAGGATACTTTTACCTTCAATACAAATGAAGCTACTGATCCACAGCTTAACAAAGCGAAGGGAGAAAAATTGAGTGAACCTGAAAATAGTTTGAGAATATCATCAGCACCATATGATGCTGGCAGAACTACAGGCGTTATTGATATTAGCCCGACGGGTGCAGCTACTTATACAATACCTATCGCTTTGCCTCCTGGAATAAATGGAGTGATGCCTCAAGTGGCTCTTAGCTACAATAGCCAAGGTGGTAATGGAATTGCTGGGTATGGTTGGAACATTAGTGGTTTATCTACCATTTCAAGGGTTCCGGCTACTCGCTTTCATGACAATAGAGTTGGAGGAATTAATTGTGACCCAGATGATCGTTTTGCCTTGGATGGTCAAAGATTAATCTTAAAAAGCGGCATTTATGGAGGTGATGGTGCTGAATACCAAACAGAGAACTATTCAAATATTAAGATAATCTCGAGGGGTGTCTCAGCCTACGGAGCTAATTACGGACCAAATTCATTCGAAGTTTACTATCCCGATGGTTCAAAAGCATATTATGGGGGTAGTTATGACGCTTTATCTCAATTAAGTTATGCCATATCATATAGTGAAAGTGCAATTGGAGCTAGGATAAGTTATTATTATGCAGAAACCCGGTTTATATCTGCAATAACCTACGGAGGAATAGGTTCTGCTCCAGCTATTAATCAAATAAATTTTATTTATGAAGCGCCTACTAGAGCAGAACAGGCCTTTATTGGGGGGGTCAGTTTATTTAATAATTATTTATTAAAAGAAGTTAATGTTGTAGCTAATGGTACGGATTTTAGGCATTATCTTTTAAATCATGATGTTATATCTACTTTAAAATACCAAAGACTAACCAGTGTAACAGAGGAAAGTGGAGATAAATCTAAAGCTTTTTGGCCAATACATTTTACTTATGATAGTCAAGTAGCAGAAATGACCTATCCCGGTATTGAGCAATATAATCTGACAGGTATAAACCAAACAAATTGTAAAATATTAACCGAGGATTTTACAGGCAATGGAACAATAGATTTCATAATTAGTCCTAATGTGTTAAATAGTAGTTTAAAGTCACAGCTTTATATATTAGCTGACCATGATTATGTTATTGGTAATACACAAATCGCAACATTACAAGAGCCCGGCCTTTATCATGAAGCATTCACTGCAAAACAATTAAAGAGCAATAATAAACTATTTGAAAACACTGGTTTAATTTTAGTTAAGCCAGATGGTGCCTACAATTTAAAAGTTGAAAGTTACACAATAGAACCTTCGTTAGGTACAATAGGTATGCACAAAAAGACAGAAAAAGTTTGGGAAAATGTTCCTACAAACGGCTATTATTCCTATTGTAATAATAATAATGATGATGAGGAGTATGAAGATGAATATGTTGTAATGGGGAGCATACCTCGAAAATTTTTATCTGGGGATTTTAATGGTGATGGATTAACAGACATCATCGCAATTACAAAACCGTATGTACGTTATTACGAAAATCAAAATTGTAGTGTTTCCGGCTACAATACCAGTACTGCTAGTGTGAGTTTTTTAAATATAGACCCTAGGGTGCAGACGAATTACTTCCCACAATCCGGAAGTTTAGCTGAATCCATAGGAGATGGTAACAATCTATTAACAGCAGATTTTAATGGAGATGGTAAAACGGATATTTTACAGATCGTATCTGGAAAAATGTATGTTTATGGTTTAAACGAATATAACAGCATTTACAAGATTTGGGAAACGCCTGATAATAGAATTGTATTAGGTACTAAGTATTTGATTGGGGATTTTAATGGTGATGGAAAAGCAGACATCATGTTTCCGACAAATGTAGTTCAATATAGTAGCCCCACGCAGTATTATTGGGCTTCTCCAGGAGCTGCTAGCAATCAAATACATGCTGTCTTCTTTTCTACTGGCAAAAATTTTCAAAAGTTAGAGCGGAATATGCCTTTTGTAAGTGTTAATATTACACCGTATAACGGATATCGTACACTTATAGATTATATTGCGGTTGACATTAATGGGGATAATAAGTCCGACATTGTCAGGGTTTTGAGTGATACACGTGATAACCAAACACAAGGTCAATTACAAATTAGCACCTTTACTAATATTTTTGCAAAAATTGACCCAAATGTTCCAATGATGGAGGCGGGACCTTCTATAAATAAATTTACAACTAGTTTAATTCATTCTCCTGTGCCGGTATTTATTACAGGAGATAAACCAAATTATAGTTTAGAGTTTGGACTAATAAGCAACAACGGTTTACATTCATTTAAACTAAAAAAAGACTTAAAAAAGGAATCAGTTATAAAATCAATTATACAAGACGGTATAGTTAATAAAATAACTTATAGGTCTTTAATTAACACTACTGAATATGAAGAAGAAGACGAACTTCAACTTTATCAGGAAGAATCAAATCAGGTTTATCCATACGTAGATATACATGACGCTATAGGCTTAAAAGTTGTCAGTAAATTAGAGCGTACTCTAGTTGAAAAAAACTCGACCATTAGCCAAGTTTTTGGTTATCAAGGTGCAATTAGTCATTCAGAAGGTTTAGGCTTTTTAGGTTTCCATAAAACCACCCGTAGTAATTGGTTTAAAGATGATGACTATAATAGGTTGTATAACATTAAAGTTACCAACCCACAACTACGTGGTGCAACTACCAAAACTTTTACAACCAAATATCCTAGTTTAAATTCTACGGTAGAAAATACACCAGCTATAGAGCCAAACATTATTAAGGCAGACCCTACTGTTTCTCAAGAAACTGTAATTGCTTCTCAATCTGTCACTTTAAAACCCGGCTTTATAGCTCATGGGATCAATGGCAATTTTATTGCAAAAATAAACAACCCTGCAACAGGCATAAATGACAATGCAACCATAAATGATTACATCACAAGGACAGATTACACATACGATACTTCACTGTCGCCCGAAAAAATATATACAAGTGTACCTACATCTGTAACAACTAAGGATTTACTAAATGGTACAAATACAACAGTAGCTTATACTTATGATAATTTCAAGAATGTAACCAAAGAAACAAGCAACCTTTCTGGTGCCGGTACCAATACCACAGAAATTACTTATGACAATAACCTTGGCAGCACTTATTATGTGGGTAGGCCTTTAACCAAAAAAACAAAAGCTACAAATGCTAACGATACCTTTACAACCGAAGAGGAATATACTTATACAGGTTTTTTACCTACCCAAATGAAACGTAAAGGGAACGGAACGGATTGGATTACTGAAAATTTACAATACGATGCTTTTGGCAATACCACCCGTAAAGGAATAATGGCTGGTAGTGTAGAAAGAGCCACTACTTTTGAGTATGACCCCACAGGTAGGTTTATGACTAAGTCAACTGATTTAGAAGGATTGGAAACTAATTTCACTTATAATGCTTCTTTTGGTAATTTATTAACTCAAACAGACCCTTATGGTTTCACCAACACCATGATATATGATAGTTGGGGCAGGAATTTACAAACTACTGATTTTTTGGGTGTTAACACTTTTACAGAGTACTACTCATTGGGTAATGGAACTATACAAATTTTTAATCATGATGATGAAGGTAATGGAAGCTTTATAACAACTGATGCTACAGGCAATAAAGAATTGGATGGCAAACTTGATGTTTTTGGAAATTGGATAACCACAACTGCCGAGTATGACAGTTACGACAGACAAATAAGATTAAGCGAACCCGAAATTTATACAGGCACTTTTAGCCAGTGGAATGAAACCACTTATGATGAATACGGACGAGTAAATCAAATGCTATCTTATACCGGTAAAACTACCAACATCAGCTTCAATGGCTTAAGCACCACCGTAAATGACGGCACAAAAAGCGTAACTACCACCAAAAATGCACTTGGCAATACCATAAGTGTACAGGATCCAGGCGGAACCATCAATTATACTTATTATGCCAACGGTAATTTAAAATCCTCAAATTTTGATGGTAATGAACAAGTTATTTTGCAAGACGGTTGGGGACGTAAAACTCAATTAACAGATCCATCTGCTGGGCAATATTTATATACTTATAATGCTTTTGGCGAATCCTTAATAGAGAGCACCCCAAAAGGAGTAACCACTTATGTTTATGATGCCATAGGTAAATTGCAGAGCAAAACTATAATTGGAAGTGGGGGTAGTGCTACTAATTTGGCTTACCAATACACTTATGATGGCACAACAAAGCTTTTAACAGCTATGACATTAGCCAACGCAGATGGTAACGATGCTAACTACAGCTATACTTATGATAACTACAAGCGCTTACAAAGCACTGTAGAAAATAACACCTACGCCACATTTACCAAGTCTTTTGCATTTGATGGTTTTGGTCGTGTGAGTACAGAAACTTCTACTGCATTAAACAAAAGCAATAACAAAACGGCAACTAAAACGCTACTGAATGCCTACCAAAACGGAGCTTTAAAAAGCATTACAGATAATGCCAGTAGCGAATTGATATGGCAAGTAAACACTATAAATGCCCGTGGGCAGGTAACCATGGCAAGTTTAGCCAGTGGTAATATTAAACAAAGCAACACTTACGACCAATATGGCTTTACCCAAGAATTGAAGACTGAAAGGATGGTAAATAGCCCAGCAGTATTGATGGGCCTAGGCTATACATTTAATACGCAAAATGGCATTTTAAACAACCGTACCAATAGCGTTTTTGGCTCTACGGAAGTATTTGAGCATGATAATCAGGATAGACTTTTTAGGTTTATTTATAAGGTTGGTGATCAAGTCTTGGCTAATGAAACGCAAGATTATGATAATAAAGGACGTATCAGCAACTATTCCTATCTAGGTGATTATTTGTATAATGGAGCTTCTTACCAGCAAACTGGTTTAAACAATGCTACAATAGATGCTAAACGCCATTACCAAGATAGGGTAAGACAAAATATTACCTACAACGCCTTTAAAAGCCCAGTAGAAATTTCAGAACAGGGTATAGAAAAAATAAGTTTCCAATACAATGCTGGTTTAGGCAGGGCGCACCGTTATTATGGTAGTGATGCCACCGATAAAATGACACGACCTTTCCGCAAGCATTATAGCGAGGAAGGTAGCATGGAAATTACCGAAGACATGCAGAACGGCATCACTAGTTTTGTGTTCTACATGGGGGGAGATGCCTACAGTGCTCCGGCAATATGGAAAGAAGTACATACTGGCACAAACACAGTTACACAGGCAATGTACTATTTACACCGAGACCATCTGGGCAGCATTAACCTGATTACGGACAACCAAGGTGTCATCAAAGAACAAAGACAATTTGATGCATGGGGAAATATAGTGAAACTAAGAGATGGTAATGGAAATGACTTAACTGATTTTGTAATTCTGGACAGAGGTTATACAGGGCATGAGCATTTATTAGCGGTTGGGCTTGTACACATGAACGGAAGGTTGTACGACCCACTGTTGCACCGTTTTCTGCAGCCTGATAATTATATTCAGTTTCCATATAATAGTCAAAATTACAACAGATATGCCTATGTGTTAAACAATCCTTTAACACATACCGACCCAAGTGGCGAAATTATACCAGTGTTAGTTTTTGTTGGAGCCGCTATTATTGGTGGCGGTACTAATGTTTGGAGCAATTGGGATAAAATAGCTAAAAATCCATGGTCGGCAATTTCCTATTTTGCTAGCGGAGCAGCCGGTGGAGCGGTAAGTTTAGTAAACCCATGGTTAGGAGGAAGCATAACCGCAGTTTCAAATATAGGTATTGATGCAGCTTATGGTAATATTCCTAAATTTAATGGAGCTGGAGATATTGCTAAATATATAGGAGGAAAAGCGCTTGATGGTTTAGGCGCTGCTGGTGCGGCCGGTCTGTCAAGTGCAGGATATAATTTGGCAGCAAAGTTGGGTTGGGTACAAACTGCAGGATTTAATGGTTCAACTTATCTATTAGGTGCGGGCTCAGATGGTATTGCCAGAAGTGTTACTAGTCCTGATTTTATTTTAAAAAATACAAAAAGTACTATATTAGAGCCTTTGGTAGAAACATTAGCTAGCCAAGGAGGGAAATTAACAATAATTAATAATACAGGAAAAAGTGTTACACAAGGTATTTATGAATTTGTTTCTACTTCTGGAAAAAAATATATTGGACAATCGGGCAATATAAAAGCTAGATTGTCGCAACATATAGCTTCAGGTAAGTTATCACCAAGTTCGACAGTTAACGTTACTGAAGTGTTGGGAGGCAAGACGGCAAGAGAAATTGCCGAACAATTAACTATAAATGCTAATGGAGGATTAAAGTATCTTCAAAATATGAAAAATCCAATCGGTCCTGCAAGACAATATCTGTTACCTTAAATATAGAAATAGTGAATTACAAAGTTGAATTTGAAAATGGGAGATATGGATTAAAGGCAGTGATTAAAACATCTTGGGATGATTCACTGCTAATACCGTTAAATGATAAAAATATTACAGATTTAGAGATTAATAGCGGGAAGGGTTGGAGTGGAGAGCATGTAGATTTTTTAAGTTTATTCCCTAATTTAAGATCTTTAACACTTATAGATTTTAATATACAATCTATAGAAGGGATTCATTATTTAAAAAATTTAGAGCGGCTTGAAGTTCACACTTATTCTAAAACAGCCGTTAACTTTAATTCGTTTCCAAAATTGACTGATTGTGCTTTTGAATGGATAAAAGGATCGGAGTCATTATTTGAAAAAATTGGAATAACAAGTCTCTTTATAAATAGCTATAAAGCAAAGAACGCTACTCAGTTTTCAAAATTATGTAATCTTGAAGAATTATCAATATTAAATTCGCCGATTGAAAATCTTAACGGACTTTCAGGATTAAAAAGTTTAAGATTTTTAAGATTGGCTAATTTAAACAAGATTACCTCCATTGATTGTATTGAGAATTTCCAAGGGCTAGAAGAGTTAGAAATTGAAAAATGTAAAGGAATATTAAGTATTGCAGAAATTTTCAAATTATTAAAACTAAAACGTCTTCTACTTCTAGATATGGGAGGTATCAAAAGTATTAAGGACATAAGAAATCTAACTGAATTAAGAGAGTTCTTGTTTTATGAGTCTACCAATATTATTGATGGTGATTTATCCTCTATATTGGAGTTAGAAAATTTAATTAAAATCTCATTTCAAAACAGAAAGCATTATACACACAAAAGAGAGAATTTTGGGGATTTGTATTTTGGCTAAAATTGCTACATGCTGGTGCGAGCTTGTAGCTCCCCCCTAAGCTGGTGCGAGCTTGTAGCTCGTACCAACAACTTATTAAAAGTTAAAACAGATGAGTCGTAAATATAAATTTTACAATAAAGAAGGTTTGTACTTTGTAAGTTTTGCAACCATCTATTGGATAGATGTCTTTGTAAGAGAGCTATACTTTGATAAGCTGGTAGAAAGTTTGGCATATTGTAGAAAAGAAAAAGGGATGGAATTGTATTGTTGGTGTATCATGCCTAGCCATGTTCATTTAATATTCAGGGCAAAAGATGCTAATCCGGGAGAGCTATTGAAGAGTTTTAAGATGTTTACGTCCAAAGCATTACAGCAAGAAATAGAAAATAATATGCAAGAAAGCAGAAAGGAGTGGCTTTTATGGATGCCATGCCTACCGGCAGGCAGGATGGAACGGGCAGGATTAAAAAATAGCAATGTAAAAAAGAGGCAATTTTGGCAACAAAACAACAAGCCGATAGAATTATGGAGTGCAGAAGTGATAGACCAAAAAGTAGAATATATACACAATAACCCGGTAGTTTCTGGCTTTGTTGAAGAAGCGCATCATTGGAAATATAGTAGCGCAATAGATTATAGTGGAGGTAAAGGAGTTCTAGAAATAGATTTTGTTTGATAGGAATAATAGTAAAAGTACGAGCTGCAAGCTCGCACCAGCGGGTGGATATCAATCTGCAACAGGTTTAGGTTTAAGTGTTGGATGGGCGTCAGTGACGGCAGCATTAAGAATGGGGTTGAGAGGTAATATTGTTTCATCCTTAATTTATACTGCAATTTTTTCTGACCATCTCCCATCTAGACAAATTCATTTTAAAACCCCATTTGCGGCACCGGACAATGTTAGAGTATTTAAAAATTATTTAAGAAAATGATAGATGTGATTTATTACTGGATGTATAGAGGTTTAAAAAGATTTAATAGAGAAAAGGATCCCGCTTTTGATGCTTATTTAGGAGTTCTTTTTTTAATAGGATTAAATCTTATAGTCGTTCTACGTTTACTGAATAACTTAGAAGATTATAATGAAAGTAAGGATAGTTTAATTTTCTATGCACTATTATATGCAACTATCTCATTAAGTTTAGGATATTTTTTCTTATTTAGAAGAAGAAATGAAATTTTTAAAAAATTTGATTCTAAATCAAAAGAAATATTAACAAGACACAAAGTCCTTTTTATAATTTATGTACTTGTAAGTTTTATTGGATTTTATACAATGCTTGCGTATACATAAAAATATCCCCCTAAGCTGGTGCGAGCTTGTAGCTCGTACCAACAACTTATTAAAAGTTAAAACAGATGAGTCGTAAATATAAATTTTACAATAAAGAAGGTTTGTACTTTGTAAGTTTTGCAACCATCTATTGGATAGATGTCTTTGTAAGAGAGCTATACTTTGATAAGCTGGTAGAAAGTTTGGCATATTGTAGAAAAGAAAAAGGGATGGAACTGTATTGTTGGTGTATCATGCCTAGCCATGTGCATTTAATATTTAGGGCAAAAGATGCTAATCCGGGAGAGCTATTGAAGAGTTTTAAGATGTTTACGTCCAAAGCATTACAGCAAGAAATAGAAAATAATATGCAAGAAAGCAGAAAGGAGTGGCTTTTATGGATGATGGAACGGGCAGGATTAAAAAATAGCAATGTAAAAAAGAGGCAATTTTGGCAACAAAACAACAAGCCGATAGAATTATGGAGTGCAGAAGTGATAGACCAAAAAGTAGAATATATACACAATAATCCGGTAGTTTCTGGCTTTGTTGAAGAAGCGCATCATTGGAAATATAGTAGCGCAATAGATTATAGTGGAGGTAAAGGAGTTCTAGAAATAGATTTTGTTTCATAGGAATAATAGTAAAAGTACGAGCTGCAAGCTCGCACCAGCATTGGTTCATAAATACGGACAATGGTCTCGCTTATGGTGCAACATATCATTACAATGGTGGTGGGATTAGAAATACAACTATGTCTTTCATAAAAATTGCTCCAAGCCTGAAAGGTCAGGTTTTAAATTTCAGAAATATGGTATTCAAGCATGAATTCCTACACGTCGCACATATAAATGGTGGATTTGCAAATTATAGACAGTTTAGCGAGAGAGCTGCTTCTAAATATAGTTATGATTATTTGAGGGCATTTAAGATGCCAATCCCAAATTGGATTAATAATAATTTAGGAAATTATCCTTCTGAAATGTGGTGGGGAAATTTTACAAAATCAATGAGGTTATGGATAAAATAATATTTTTTTTAATTGTTGTTATTTTGCTTTCTTGTAAAAGTAAAATAAAAGTTGATGAGGCTATAAAAGGTTTGAAAATAGAATACAATGCCTTTATAACTTATGATTTCAATACCAATAGCATTTATGTCGAAATAGATAGTTTCAAATATATAGATTCTCTGATTTTAACAGATGAAGATTTAAACAAACTCTCTAAATCTTTTAATGAAAGTAAAATCTCTAAAATCAAAGGCGAAAGATGGTATTCCGATAACAATATGAGTTTTCCTGCAGATGTTATAGTCTTAAAATTTTATTATGAAAATAAAATCAGGAGCGAGGTTATTATATCAAGAAAGATGAAACTCAAAAGTTCTATAGATTCAGATAGGATTGTTTTATTTAAAGATTTATTACTTGATATTTTTCAACGAAATGAAAAAATTCAAAAAGCACTGGAGATTTCTTATAAAAAGCAAGAAGAAACTAATAACATACTTTATTGAAATGCCCCCAGTTTGGCGCAAGAATGAAGAATGAGGTAAAGTGGGCAAAGGCTTCTTGTGCCTTATATGGCTTATATTATACACAGCATAAATTTCAGTATCAATAAATGAGTAGAAAATATAAATTCACAGATCAAAGCTAGCAATACTTTGTGAGTTTTGCAATGGTTTATTGGATAGATTTATTTATTAGAGAAGAATATAAAAAGATACTAATTGAGAGCTGGGATTATTGTATCAAAAATAAAGGAATGGAACTTTATGGCTGGTGTATCATGAGCAGCCATGTTCATTTGATTATTGGAACAAAGACTGAGAAACTAGAAAACATCATGCGTGACATGAAAAAGCATACTTCTGCTCAATTGAGAGAATGTATCAAGGTTCATCCACGGGAAAGCAGGAGAGAATGGCTGCTTTGGATGATGGAACGAGCAGGGAAAAAGAATAGCAACAATAGTAATTTTCAATTATGGAGACAAGATAACCATCCTATATTATTGGATGATATGAAGAAACTTCATGACAGTTTAGATTATATCCATAATAATCCAGTAATGGCTGGAATAGTAGAAAAGCCAGAGGATTATATTTACAGCAGTGCTAGAGATTATTATGATTTGCCTGGAAAGATTAAAGTGATTAAAATAGATCCGAATTTTTGTTAGTAGAGAAGATAAAAGGCACAAGTAGTCAACGCACAGGCAAAATGCTTCATACTTGCGCCAAACTAGGGGCTGTTGATTTGATGATAAGATATTATAAAACTTATACTAATAATAACCCTGGTACTTGGCCTAAAAATATTGTTACTTTATATAAAAAATATTTTTAATCGTTATGAAATCATTTAAAGTTTTATACATCATTATATTTAGCCTTACATGTTATAATGAATGTTTTGGTTGTGATTGTAAAGATATTTCTTTAGAACAGGATACAAAAACATCCACTCATATATTTGTTGGTGAAATTTTAAACGTTACTGAAGGGTACTTCGAGATTAAATTAATTGAAAATTTTAAAGGTACTCCAAATAAGACTTATAAAGCCTCTATTAATAGTTGCACAATTTCACCAAAAAAAGGAGAGGTTTGGTTATTGTACGGAACTGAAAATCAAGATAGATCACTTGATATAACTTATTGCGGATGGTCTCGAAACTTTAATAATCCTGATGAATCAATACATTACATGGGCCGGGTTTCCTTTACAGAGCAGGATTTCAAAAAAGAAATAGCAACTTTAAAAAAAGAAAAGGCTACTCTCGAATTGAAATTAGACCTTATAAAATTAAGAGAAAGCAAACATGATATTATATCCAAACCAATAAGTTCAATAGTGAATTGTGGGTTGATAGTTCTTTTATTAACTTTTCTTATTTTAATCAATATTTATTTATTCTTAAAAAACCGACAACTTGTAAAGAAAATTAATGTTTTTAGGTAATTTATAGTGGAGTTCTCTATAGTCTGTCCCAATTTGGCGCAAGAATGAAGGTAAGGAATTGTGCAAGGGCTTCTTGTGCCTTTTAAGATAATTTTAGCGTTAAGGTGAGTTAGTTTTAAAGACAAAGCAATGGCCCCAGTTTGGCGCAAGAATGAAGAAATGGTAAAGCGGGCAAATGCTTCTTGTGCCTTATATTATATTAAACATAGCTTAAGTTTACAATATCAATAAATGAGCAGGAAATATAAATTCACAGATAAAGCCAGCAATACTTTGTGATTTTTGCAGTAGTTTATTGGATAGATCTTTTTATTAGAGAAGAATATAAAAAGATACTAATTGAGAGCTGGGATTATTGTATCAAAAATAAAGGAATGGAACTTTATACTTGGTGTATTATGAGTAGCCATGTTCCCTATCTGGTTTATTGTTCCTTTTTTAGGATCACTTAAATCTTTTATGTCTGATCATGACTGTGTCCGGCAAATACTAGCAATAAAATAAATTAATGACTAAAATTACCGAAGAAGTCATTCCATAATCACCACCCACTATCCAGCACTCAATACTTGCAACTCACTCCTCTCCGTCAAAAACATATCTTTTTAAATCGTAAGCATAGTGAAAACGCAAGCCCTTTGCTTTTAAATCCTGCATCAACCTTCTTACGGTACGAGGGTTACAATCTATTGTTTGGGCTGCACTAGCTTGGTTAATGAACATACCTTTTCTTAGCATTTTTTCCAATTGATGCAGCTTAGCTTTTTGGAAAGCATTCATGGTGTTTATTTAGCCCATAAATATGAGCTTTTCTGAGATTTGTTGCCATAATAAAAAGTTATAATTTACAACTTTTGGTAATAGGAAATGTCCGGGTGGTCACTCAAATTTGAATGCTAAATCATTTGCCCAAAGCTGGGCCGCCTTGCTTTATGAAAAATATCATCCTCCATAAGATGAATGAGTTGATACGGATACAATCCGAAATCCTCCTAACTATCCATGTCCTTGGTGCTTCCAAAGCTGCTGAGCAAAAATCACTAACTTGGCTAAACACTAGCGATTTACACCTCCAATACAACCTTTCTCCTCGTACCCAACTGCGGTTGAGGGACGCCGGCCTTCTACCCTTTTATAAACTCGAGGGCAAAATCTATTACAAGAAAACAGAGGTGGATATCCTCATCAACAACCATAAAAGCTCAGGAAAAATAGCTGTATAGTAGCTATACTTGCGCCAACCATGCGGCAACTCTTCGCTAAATGTTCGGATAAAAGTACCTTTAAGCGAACACACAGCGCACTACCGCCTAAACCATGGCGAACAGCACCTATTTTATGGGGCTCTCGGAAGTCAAGTCTTTTTTTAAACTAGCTTTTCGCAGCCACAATTTTAAATTGATGATCCATTTTTCTACGAGGCTAAGATCTGTACCCATACTCATTTTCCATCCCTTAGTCAGTACTTCCACTTCCACCTCTAATATCTTGGCAATTTCGTAAAGTGTGGTCAGCTTCATCTTGGTTTGGCCGCTTTCTATCTTAGAATATGCCGCTTGGGAGATATTTAACATGTGTGCCATGTTCTCCTGGCTCCAACCTTTTTTTAACCTTTCTATTCTAATTGTTTCTCCAATCATAATTATTGTTTTAGGGGTTTCAAATAATTTAATATAATAGGTTATAATTTATAACCTTAGATTATAGCTTAATTAAGCCCTGTTTTTCTCTTTTGATTATTCCTTAATGAAGAGGAATAATTAATTGAAAAATGATGAGCGCATTAACAGAAAATGAACAGGAAAAAATTTACTTTGGCGGCATGCAATATGCAAAAGCCATTGCGGTTACCAGCATTTTGGGAGGTTTTTTTGGCGGGGCAGGTGCTGTAGTAGGTGCTGCTATTGCAGCTACTGGCCCCGATTGCCTGGCTTGGTGGTAAACGTTTTAGCCGGCAAAGTGCCGGCTAATTTAAAATTACACTCATACCTAAGCCGGTCAACAACCCTCCTGCATGGCTACCATAATTTATCCTTCCTTTTCTTTTGTCTATTTTCCATATCGTTAAAACAATGAGTAAGGGTAGAATAATCCTTACATTTAATTGCATTTCTCTTAAAAACTGTAAATTAAAATCATGATCTAACCACAAGTAAGCTGCCATAACACCCATTGCACCACTACTTGCACCACAAGAATAAAACTGGCTGTCTTGCCGATACAAGAGTAGGTCGCAAAGGGTTCCAACCATGCTACTGCACCACCAAACTAAAACTACCAAATACCTTCCATGCGCCCTTATCGCTAGTTGATTTTCCAGTTCTACCCCAAAAATAAAAATCAATGCAAAATTGAAAGCCAAGTGCAAAAAGCTCTGATGAATAAGATGGCTGGTAAATATGGGATAGGCATCTTTCATCCTCATCATTCCATAAGGGTAAAGTAGATGGGTATAATAAAACCTTTTTGAATAAAAAGCGATAACGCTACTTAATCCAATTAGGCAAAGGATGAAGTAGGTAGATGCACTCATACAATTGCTGCTAACGAAACATTACTTAAAGTTATAAAATATAACTTTAAGTTGTTGCTACATTACTAGTTTTCTGAGAATTTAGTTTTTCAATTAAATAGTAGTTCATTAATGAAAAACCTTAACAATTTATTAATATCCGGTTTCATCTTTCTAAGCCTTTCCAACGTTTGTTTAATGCACCTAGTTGGTGAAAGAAAACTTGAGTTTTTAGTCCTAAATTCTATTTTAGGGTCTGAAGAACATTTGGTATCTCAATTGGTTGAAAAGATTGAAAGGGCGCATTTGCTCATGATACTCATATATCCATTATTCTTGGGCATCAAAATATTGGTAATTTCATCTATTTTAGATTTAGGATTTGCACTATCGAATATCAACATGAGTTTCAGGAAACTGATGTTGGCCACACTTACAGCAGAATATGTTTATTTACTAGCGAATCTATATGACCTCTTATTTGTTACCAATGAGCTCGCCAATCCTTATTTGCCCTATTCAGATTTTAGCCTAAGCCTAATTTTCCCATTGGAAGGTTTTCCATTCTTTTTGCAATACATATGTTATTCTATTGATCTATTTGAAATATTGTATTTCTTCATCTTAGTTTATGTAGTAGACAAGACTTCGTTCCACAAATTTGGGCATATCCTTTCTAAAGTATTGAAAAGTTATGGTGCTTGCTATCTGCTATGGCTCATTTCTATTGGTTTACTCTTGCAGTCCATCTCATAATGAAAAGGTTACGATTCAATAAAGTTCGAGTATTCCAGTTCCAGCGGTTCCAAAATGATTGTGGTTTTGCCTGCTTGAAGATGATTTGTAATTACTATGGGATAAAAATGGATGTAAACAACCATACACAAATGCATTTGGCCCGTGTTGGTATGAACATTAAACAACTGCTATCTGTTGCCCAACAACTGGGCTTTACCGGCAAAGCTTTCAAGTTTTCGCAAGATTTTGCGCTAGGTCTTTCCGCTCCGTTTATGGTCATATCAAACGTTAACGCTCAAAACCATGCTATGGTTTGTTTTGGTAAAGGCAGCAAAAAAGGCAAATACATTTTTGCCGACCCCGCCATGGGCTGGTTAGAGTTAGATGAGCAATTAAATTTCCAGTACTTGATTCAACTTCATATCATAAAACCTTATAAAAATCCCATCAGTTCAATTTTAGCAGCTCTTTCCAATCGTCCATTTTATTCCTTTCATCTGTCATTACTACCTAAATACGGTAAAACCTATTTTCGATTACTGGTTTTAAGTGTAGCTTCTGGTTTATTGCTCATCTTAATTACAATTTCGATACAAAAATTGATTGATGCACAAAATGACATCGCTTTTGGCCTTAAAACATTTTCGATTTTTGTTTTGTTGCTCCTACTATACTTTACTAAATCAGGGCTTCAATTATGGTTTCAACGTTTTTTTCTTTATTACCAAGAGCAGCTGTACAAAGATTATTTTGGGCAATTATTTAACCAAATCGGCCAGTTTAGAAGGAGCTTTTTATTCTCTTTAAAGAAAAGCGACTATTTGGCAATAATGAATGATTTGAATGGTACTTTGCTGGCACACCAAATTATCTTACAATTTATTTTGGTAGACTCCCTGCTGCTGGTTTCTTATTTCCTACTCTGTTTTTATTATTCATTTAAGATTGGCATTTGCCTCCTTTTATTTGGTAGCATTATATTTTTAATAATTAAAAAGTATGGCGCAGCTTTAAATAATGACTTTACAGCCTCAAGGGCAAGCCAAGTTGATGCAGAACATGCATTTCTTGCTTTTAGCAATCAGTTGCAATATGGTCAATGGAGTGGCTTATCTAAACTCTTTATTAAATCTGTAAACAAATGTTACCAGCAAAGTTTTGAAATAAGGCATAGGGCATTGCACCGCCTCAATTACCTTCGATTTAACATCAGTTTATTATTAAACATGGTATTGGCGGTAGTAGTATTTATGCTATTATATGAACATCAGCAAGGAAATTTAAGTACTGGCTCTCTGGCCTCGGTGTTTTCGATTACATTACTTTTAGTTAATAGAATTGCAGATGTATTGAAACTACCTATGACTTTAAAAGAGTTTGAGCCCCATATAAATAGGTTTATACCACTCGTTCAAAGCGATGTACAGCAAGATATGCCAAGTTCACAAAGCCCACTCATTCAGCTCTCCTTGGTCAATTACTATTTATTGCATCCCATTACTCAGCTAAAAATGTTTAAGCCTTTGGATGTGGTATTGCCTAAATATGGCTATATGGTTATAACAGGTGCTAATGGAATAGGAAAAAGCTTGATGCTACAAAGCCTTTTTGGGTTTTATCAACATAAAATTGGGCAACTTTATTGGAACGATAAAGATATTGAACATTTAGAAGGTTCCAACAGCATAGGTTACTTGATGCAACAGCCCTATATATGGGAAGATACTTTAATGTACAACATCACATTTAACCATCATACTACTATAGCTGAGATGGAAAGCTTTAGTGCTTTCTTTGAACTGCAAGATTTCATTTGCCGTTTTAGAGATGGTTGGCACACGCAAATAAAAAATGCCGCTATAAAGCTATCAGTAGGTGAAACAAAAATGATTGGTTTATTGCGAGAATTATATAAAAAACCCCAACTTTTGATTTTAGACGAACCTACCGATTCCCTATCGCAAGTGGCTAAGGGGCATATAATTAGTTTACTGCAAAAGCTGAAGGGAAAAACTACCTTATTAATGATCAGCCACGACCCTTTAATCATATCCTTGGCAGATGAGCTAGTGCAGCTTGAATCTCCTTAGCATTTATTAAATCAACAGTAAAATATATACTGCGTTAGTTAAAGTAAAACAATTTAAGTTTTAAATACCCGTAATTGGGCTATTTAAGAGTTTTTTTTAACTATTTAAAATTAGTTTATTGGTATTAGTCATCCCCATTGCAAGTGGCTCCCTCTCCTTCGGAGAGGGCTGGGGTGAGGCTTCATTAAATACATTTCCCCAATCACACAAAAATCCCTATTTTGAGCTTCCTATTTTTTGTAGAGAATGCAGTTAGATAAGCTTGAAATAAAAGGTTTTAAGAGTTTCGGAGATAAAATTACCATCAATTTTAATGAAGGGGTTACAGCTATTGTTGGTCCAAATGGTTGCGGAAAATCAAACGTGGTGGATGCCATACGCTGGGTTTTGGGCGAGCAAAGTACCCGTATGTTGCGTTCAGAAAAAATGGAAAACATCATTTTTAACGGTACGAAAAATAGAAAACCAGCCAACCTTGCAGAAGTTTCTCTCACATTCGATAATACAAAAAACATATTACCAACTGCTTACTCAACAGTAACCATTACCCGTAAACTTTACCGCACCGGCGAATCTGAATATCGTTTAAATGATGTGCAATGCCGCTTAAAAGATATCTCTGATTTATTTTTAGATACAGGTATCGGTTCTGATTCTTACTCTATCATTGAATTAAAAATGATAGATGAAATTATTGCCAACAAAGAAGGGTCAAGAAGAAATTTATTTGAAGAAGCGTCTGGAATATCTAAATATAAGCTCCGCAAAAAGCAAACATTTAGCCGTTTGAAAGAAACGGAGACAGATTTGAGCAGGGTGGAAGATTTATTATTTGAGATTGATAAAAACTTAAAAACTTTAGAAAATCAGGCTAAAAAAGCAGAAAGGTATTATCGCTTAAAAGAAAAATACAAAATATTAAGCTTGGTTTTAGCATCTTTTAGAATTGTGAACTTTAGAACTTCTTTAAACGAATTAGAAGTTTTAGAAGAAGCGCAAAACGAAGGAAAGCATATAATTGGAGTCAAAATAGAGCAGTTGGATGCACAAATACAGAAGCATAAATTTAATAGTTTAACCAAAGAAAAAAACTTATCGGTACAGCAAAAAGCCACTAACGATTTTGTAAATAAAATACGAGCTTACGAAAGCGAGAAAAAAATAAAAAATGAACAGCTTAAGTTTTTACAAGATAAAGAGCGTAGGCTAACCGAAGAATTGGATAAAGATAAAGCGCAATTGCAACATGTGCATTATAACATGAAGCGCTTAAATGAAGACCGTTTACAAGAAGAACAAAACTTAAACACATTGACCCAAGCTTTAAACGAGTTAAAAGAGGAAGTTGATGAGCTACGGGTGCAACAGCAAAGCGGAAAAGCAAGGTTAGATGCTACTCAAAAACAAAATACAGAGTTACAAAATCAGCTTTACAATAGCGAAAAAGATATTGATATTTTAAACATTCAACAAGAGGCATTATTACAAGAAAGCAAAAGAAACGTAGAGGATACTCAAAATCGTGAGACAGAACTTTCGGAATTTAATAAGGTTACAGCTGGTTTAGAGATTCAATTAGAAGAAAAACAAGGCAATTTTAATATTTTACAACAACAAGAAAATGATGTAAAAGAGCAAATTACCCTGCTTGAAGAAAATATTAGTGCTAATAAAGATGCTTTAAATCAAAGCAGCCGGAAAGCAGATGCCAAGCAAAACGAATATAATTTAACCAAAAGCATGGTTGATAATTTGGAAGGCTTTCCAGAATCTATCCGTTTTTTAAAGAAAAATGCGCAATGGAATAAGAATGCGCCTCTTTTATCAGACATATTGTTTTGCCAAGAAGAGTACCGCATTGCGATTGAAAATTATTTAGAGCCATTAATGAACCATTATGTGGTACAATCTTTTGATGATGCCATTGAAGCCATTAAATTATTGAGCAATGCAGCCCGTGGTAAAGCCAACTTCTTTATTTTAAACAATTTAGAAGATAGCAATAACGCAAATTTAGATACTCCAGAAAATGCAATTGCTGCTTTAACGGTGGTTGACGTAGATAAAAAATATACCGCTTTAGGTAAGCATTTATTGCAAAATGTTTTTTTGGTTGATGATGAACAAGAGAACACTTTAAACAATAAAGCTTTGGCTAATGGTTTGGTGCTTATTGGTAAATCTGGTAAATTCTATAAAACAAAGTTTATGCTTTCGGGTGGTTCTGTAGGTTTGTTTGAAGGCAAACGTATTGGTAGAGCTAAAAATTTAGATAATTTAAACAAAGAGATTAAAACCTTAGCGCAAAAAACTCAAAAACTAAGTACCGAAATTGAAGAGCAGAGCTTAAAGCTAAACAATTTAAAAGCATTATTAAAACAAAACGATTTACAAGACCTACAAAAAGAAATAAACCAATTACAAAACCAATTGGTATCGGTAAAAACCAAACAAGAGCAATATTTAGCTTTTATACAAAACAGCCAAAACCGTAAGCAAGATATTGAGCAAAAGCTATTGAACATTAGTACTTCTTTGTTAGATTTAATACCTAAAATTCAGGAAACCAAAATTCAAAAACAGGCTTTAGAACAACAATTATTACAAGAACAAGTTGATTTTACACAACTGAGCGAATTTTTAACGGTAAAATCAACCGCTTTTAATGCCGAAAACTTAAAGTTTCATCAGCAAAAAAATAAAGTAAATAGCATTGATAAAGATTTAGAATACAGAGAAAGTCAGCAAGAAAATTTAGATACCAGAATAGGCAAAAACCAAACAGAATTAGACCAAACAAAAGCTTCTATTTTAGAAACTGTGGTGCACACAGATTATGACGATGAAGATTTATTGGCGATGTATCAGCAAAAAGAAGAGCTTGAAAAAGCGGTTCAAGATGCAGAAAAAGACTATTATGAAAGCAAAGAAAAAATAAATGCTTTAGAAACTGAACTGAGTGATTTAAGAAAGAACAAAGAAACTGCCGAGTCTTTAAATGCTGATTTAAGAGAAAAAAAGAATGCTTTAAAAATAGAATTAAACGCCTTGAAAGAACGTTTAGCTGTAGAATTTAGCATTGATATTGCCGACATTTTAGATGATGAACCCCCAGCAGATGATAACGAGCAAACAGTAAAAGAAGATGTTGAAAAAGTAAAAAAACAACTTGAAGAGTTTGGTGCCATTAATCCAATGGCGATGGAGGCTTACAAGGAGATGGAAGAGCGTTACACTTTTATCCAAAACCAGAAAAAAGACCTTACTGAAGCTAAATTATCTTTATTGGCAACCATTAAAGAAATTGACGATACCGCCAAAGAAAAATTTATGGCTGCTTTTACCATGGTTCGGGAGAATTTTATGAAGGTTTTTAGATCCTTATTCAACGAAGAAGATAGCTGCGATTTAATTTTAACCAACCCAAGCCAGCCGCTAGATTCTGATATTGATATAATTGCCAGACCAAAAGGGAAACGTCCTTTGTCTATCAATCAGTTATCTGGTGGAGAAAAAACTTTGACGGCAACTGCCCTCCTATTTTCTTTATACCTGCTTAAACCTGCTCCCTTTTGTATTTTTGATGAAGTTGATGCACCGCTTGATGACACCAATATTGAGAAGTTCAATAATATCATCCGCACTTTTTCAAACCAATCGCAATTTATTGTGGTATCGCACAACAAAAAAACCATTGCCAGTACAGATATTATTTATGGCGTAACCATGGTTGAACAAGGCGTATCAAGAGTGGTGGCTGTGGATATGAGAGAAGTTGCGTAACCCGAAAATCCTTTAAGGAAAAGAAATATCTGTAAAGGTTCCGCTAAACTTACTTAGGTTATGCACACCTCCATAAGTACCTGCTTCTGCCTCCGCATCAAAACGCCCAGAAATCAATTTATGCTCTCTATCCATTTTGGTAATTTCTACAACCACGCTTTTTAAAAAAGTTTGATTTTCACGGGTAAAATTTGAACCATCATCTATAGTAAAATTATATTTCTGATAAATTCCAACACCTAATGGTCTTTTAGATGTTTGTACAGTGATAAAAGGTTTACCTATAGCATTACCAAATTGAATACCAATACTTTCACCAATAGTTCCATTTTTCTTAAAATAAGTAACTCTTCCGCTCACACATTCTGCGTTACCATTTAATGTAATGGTTGCTCCTAAATTACAGGGTTCCTCTTTTTCACTCCCGCAACCAGTAATTAACCCTAATATCAAACAAGTTAAAAAAGTAAGTTTCATAACGTTCATATTTTTATTTTTTTGTTTAATTGTAAAAATAGAAGGTTTAAAAGCGTTGACTATACCCATTTTTACGGATATTTATGTTTTTAAGCTAATTATAGGTTTGCTTTTCTTTATTTTATTAAAAAACAGATTATGTTTAGTCTGCCCCTTTAACATTCAGTACCGTTTTACTGTTTTTAGCTAAATAAATTTTTAAAACTTCATCAACTTTAGCGTTTTGATATTGAATTTCACTAACTGGCAACCAAAAAGATGTGGTTTGCAAATAAAAGTACCTTACATAATTACTGGTATTGCCATTTATTACTACTACAGAATTTGGCCCTGGCTTTTTATTGGTGCTGCTTACCTTATCTATAATGGTTTCGCTTATACTGTACTTTTGTGCATCTAAAATATCTCTAAAAAGTTTCCATGTTTTTCTGTTTATTAAAAAATAAACCACACCCAATAACACCAATAAACAATACACAAATCCTTGCAAAAGCAACACATTATCGCTTTTTACCAATATCACAAAAAACAAAAACACAATAAAATAAATTAAAGCCATTGCAGCTAAACCTAATAAGCTCCTGTTAATGATGGTGCTTAGCAGTTTTTTTTGGATGAGTTTTGCATCTTCTCCACTAAAAGGTATTAAATCTAAAAGGGAAAAGCCAGCCTTATTTGGTTGTCGACTATTAAAAAAGGGTTTCATTGCATTTGATATAGCTTTATCGGCACTATCCAGCACATCTACACTAAAAACTTGGTTACCTGCTAAACAATGCAATTTTACCGTATTTCCAACTTTCACCTTTGTATAAATAGAAGATTCAACAGTAAACCAAATATCAACTAAACAAATTTTGTAAGCTTGCTTTATAGAAGATTCTCGGTTAATTTGACTGGCTTTTACTGTTTTTTCAGTAATTATTCCATTATAAACCGTCTTTTCACTTTGAAAAGCATTTTTTGTATGTGAATAAATGATGAAAGCCAATACACCATAAAACATAAACGGAAATAACCACAGAAAGCTGGGTTCCATAAACTCATCACTTCCTTTGGTAAAAAAGAACAAAAAAGTTAAGAATGTAAACATCAAAATTCCAAAAAACCAAACGCCCAACATGCGGTTAAAAAACATGGCTTTTTCAGTGGCAGTTAGCGGCTCCACACTAACAAAATCTTGGTTTTCGGACATTTTTTTTATAGATTCCTTTAAAATAAATCTACTATTTATCCCAAGTTTCGCAATTTAGCTGATCAAACATAATGGTTCTTTTGGTATTGCTAACCGTTTTCGACTTTTTATATAATCTTTGCTCAACCACAATGGCAACTTTATTATTCGCTTGGTAAACCCCTAAGTCAGTCCCTTGCAAATAAGGTCCGCCATCAATTTCTTTCGCCATTACACCAACAGTTTCATACTTCAGTCTTTTTCCCCTACTGTCAATTTTATCTGTAAAAAACATTGTTCTATCATCGTTACCGTAAATAGCTCAAATTACACCAAAAACCACCACACTATTATCACATTGTGCAATTTTCCCCAACGCTAAAATCGATTTTACTTTCCCTCCTGTTGGGTAATAATTACTTTTGGTATAAGGTAAATTTGTAATATCTCGCCCACTTAAATTTTGAGCATTGGTTAGGTTAAAATAAAAATGCTTTATGGGCGTAAAATTCACCATAAAATTTTTAAAGTTATAATCATCATCCTGTGCAATCTTTTCAACATTTACTTTTACTTCTTCACATAATCTTGATGCATTTACATATTCTGCTCTAAGTACCAAAGCACATACAATTAAAAAAGAGGTACACATTATTTTTTTCATAATTCATTGATTTTTAATATTTTTTAATTGATTACCACTTCAAAATTTATATCATAAAATTCTCTCTCGTAATTATATTTTATAAACTATTGTGGTTATAAATCTGAAATTCAGATAAATTAAAATTGCAAATTATGAACTAAGCTTTGCTACACCCATTTACGGGTTTTCGTATCAGTAAAAACACTGATTAAATGTTAGGTTTAGCTGGGCGTTCCCCGCAAAAAGGCGGGTCAAGCTTTTTGCTATACTCCGTTTGCCCGCAAAAAAAGCGGCCAATCCGGGGTGCCGCTTCAATCTTTAACGCAAAAAACTCAGTTCTAAAAAATAAGCGCTGCTTCAACATAAGTAATCACATCATTTTTAAAAGGAAAATAGTCATTATTGAAAAGTCTAACCATTAGCACCTTCATTTTAATATTTTATCTTTGCGGCAGATTTAATTTATACCATGACATCAGATATTAACATTAGAAATAAAAAAGCAAGCTTTGAATATCATATTTTAGAAACTTTTGTGGCTGGTATAAAATTATTGGGGACAGAAATTAAATCTATTAGAGAAGGAAAAGCTAATATTAGCGATTCTTTTTGCACTTTTATTAACGGTGAATTATACATCAGAAACCTTCACATTGCAGAATATTCTCACGGTTCTTTTTACAACCACGAAGCTAAAAGAGATCGAAAACTGCTATTAACAAAGAAAGAAATCAAAAAACTAATGGTTAAAGGCGAAGATAAAGGCCAAACCATCATCCCTTTAAAAATATTTATTAGCGATAGAGGTTTTGCTAAAATGGAGATTGCTTTAGCACAAGGAAAAAAATCTTTTGATAAAAGAGATACACTAAAAGAACGTGATGTTAAAAGAGAGATTGATAAAGTGATGAAACATTATTAGTTTTTTTAGTTCATTGGTTCATTAGGAACTTGCTTTGTCACTTATTAGTTCATTAGTAGATTTGCTTTACTGATATTTTAGTTAATTATTTTAGTTAATTAAGCAGGTAGCTCCCTCTCCTTCGGAGAGGGTTGGGGTGAGGCCTCTACCAAGCCTGATCTCCCAACAACGGTACAAACCTAAAAGTATCTAAAACAATTTTATCAAAATCATTTTCTCCAACTCTTATCACCGTTACCATTTTCTGCTCTTTTTCATCGCCGACTGGAATAACCAAAATACCACCAATTTTTAATTGCCTCAGTAATATTTGTGGTACAAGCGGAGCGCCAGCAGTTACAATAATTTTATCATAAGGTGCATGTTCTGCTATTCCTTTAGAGCCATCTCCCAAAAAGAATTTCGGTTTATAGCCTAAATGTGGTAAAACTTGAATGGTTCTGTTATATAGTTGTTCTTGCCTTTCAATGGTATAAACTTTTGCACCAAGCTCTAATAATACACAGGTTTGGTAACCACAGCCAGTACCAATTTCTAATACCTTATCGCCAGGTTGTATATGTAAAAGTTCTGATTGATAAGCGACTGTATAAGGGTTTGAAATGGTTTGCCCTACTCCTATTGGGAAAGCTTTATCTAAATAGGCTTGTGCCCAAAATGTTTCGTCAAAAAAATAATGTCTTTTAACTTCGCCAATTGCTTGTAGTACTTTCTTATCCGAGATTCCTTTTTTTGCTAGTTCTTCAACAAGCCTTTTCCTCGCTCCTTTTTCCCTGTAATTATCAACATACTTGTACGCCATCTTGCTACAAAAATATAATCTCAAACGGATATATTATGTATTTTGTTAGTTTTACAGTGTAAAGAATTATTTATTCTTGAAAAACAGCCTTTTAATTTAATGTTCAAAAAAACAATCAGTATATATATCTTAATAAACATATTCGCAAGTTTGTGTTTCTTATATTTCACTTACGGAAAATACAACTTAGTTAGCTACAACCCTGGTGTTATAACGTTATTTACTTTAATAATAAATACTTTTTATGGGCTATCAGGTACTTTCTTAAATCCAATCAGAAAATCAAGATTTAAAGAATTTGTTAGCACCTTTAATCAATCAATAATTATCGTTATTGCCGCTATTTTTCTTTCATATTTACAAAACAAAACAACTGTAACTAGCTTAAATTTCGCTTATCTCTTTTCAATAGGTTTTTATCATTTAATTATCCTATCAGCTTTTAGATTAACATTTTTAACCATTATAAAAAGAATGCTGCAAAGCAATAAATTAGGTTTCAAAACCATAATTTTAGGTAATAACAGCAAAGCCTACTCCATATATAGCGAGATAACACAGCAAAAAAAATCTTTAGGTTTTAATATTATTGGCTTTTTAGAAATAGATAATCGCAATAAAAAAAACGAAAATTTACCAATACCCAATTTAGGAACTATTGATAACCTATTACAGTCTATCGAAGAAAATGAAATTGAAGAAGTAATAATTGCTTTAGAAACTTCCGAACATCATCAACTAAAATCAATTTTTGATCAATTAGAAAACCGTAAAGTAATGATCAATATCATTCCAGATATGTACGATATTGTTTCGGGTTTTGTTAAAATCAACTATCTTTTCTCTATACCTTTAATTACTTTAAATCAAGATATTATGCCCTTTTGGCAAAGGGTAATTAAAAAGGTTTTAGATTATTTCATTAGTTTTTTTGTATTAATTATATTCTCCCCATTATACCTATTTATTGCTTTAATTATAAAATTCACATCTAAAGGACCCGTTATCTTCATTCAAGAAAGAATAGGTAAAAATGGTAAACCTTTCAAAATTTTTAAATTTAGAACCATGTTTAACGATGCAGAAAAAAATGGTCCGCTACTTTCTAAAACTGATGACAACAGAATAACTAAAGTTGGGCGAGTTTTAAGAAAATGGAGATTAGATGAACTGCCACAGTTTCTAAATATTATTAAAGGAGAGATGGCTTTAGTTGGACCCCGCCCAGAAAGACAACATTATATTGATACTATTGTACAAAAAGCGCCACACTATTACCACTTGCATAAAGTTTTACCTGGCATTACTTCTTGGGGGCAAGTAAAATTTGGATATGCGGAAAATGTTGATCAAATGATAAAAAGACTAACTTTTGATATCATTTATATAAAAAACAGATCTTTAGCTTTAGACTTTAAAATTATGATTTATACATTTATCATTATAATACAAGGAAGAGGGAAATAATTATCTATTTTAGCGAAAAATTTTACAAAAATGAAAAAACTATTACCAATCATATTCTTTCAATTATTTGCAATAGCTTGTTTAGCCCAATCTCAAAGCGACTCTCAATATTCAATAGGCTTCAAATTATTAGCTATTGAAGAACAACCAAAATTATTAAATGAAGTAAGAGCTAATTCGAAATTTTACACTACTGGTTTAAATGGTTTAATGTTAAAAATAAACGACAACCAAATATCTTATAGGTTTTTAATTTCTACTTTTAAAGAAGATGATTACAGTTTTAAAAACGAATGTTTGGATTGTGAGATTGTAAACGGCGAATACAAATCTTTAGATTTGAAAATGGGGTTTGAAAGAAGTTTAATTTACAGCAAATTTCAACCATTTTATGGTGCCGATTTGGGCTATAAAAGAACTACTTTTATTGGCGTTTCTAACGATAACAATAGCGGAACTTTTAATTACGATACCAATATTGAAAAAAATGGAGCATCGCTTACCCCATTTATAGGCGTTAAATATAATTTTGTACGCTCTTTAACATTAAGTGCCGAAGCTGGTTTTGATTTTATTTATACTACTGATAAAGAAATTAAAACTACTAACGCAAACACCAACATATCGGTAAATAATTTTACGAGATGGCAGTACAACTCAAGACCTTTAGCACAATTAAGTTTACAATTTAACTTTGGTAGAGATTAATAAGGGTCAACATCTATAATTACAAATGCGCCTTTGTTATTTTTATCGGCTTCAAAAACACTAACCTGCTCTTTCAGCAGGTTTTTTATTTTAAGCAACGATTGGCTTTTCCAATCAATTTTAATGGTAATGGTTTGTATATAATAATTTCTAACTCTACCCACTAATGGGCTGTGTGGTCCTAAAACCATATCACCCAAATGATGTCGAAGCAACTTTGCAAAGTTTTCAGAAATGGCAAGCAATATGCCTAAATCTTTGTGTTTTATATTAATCTGAATAATTTTATAAAAAGGAGGATACTTAAATTGCAGTCTTTCAATCATCTCCTCCCTGTACATTCCTTCATAATCGCTGGCCACAACTTGCTGAATTATTCTGTGTTTTGTGTCGTAGGTTTGTATAATTACTTTTCCTTGCTTGCTACGTCGACCTGCTCTACCAGCTACTTGCGAAAGCATTTGGTAACTGCGTTCATAAGCTCTAAAATCAGGAAACTGAATAATGCTATCGGCATTAATGATACCTATTAAAGTAATATTCTCAAAATCAAGTCCTTTAGCAACCATTTGTGTACCTACTAAAATATCTAATTTTCGTTCCTCAAAATCATTTAAAATAACTTGGTGCGCATTTTTATTTCTGGTGGTATCATAATCTAAACGCCCAATTTTAACATCTGGTAAAATTACTTTTAAATCGTCCTCAATTTTCTCAGTACCTAAACCTTTATATTCTATATGTTTAGATGAACAAGCTGGGCATTCTGAAATATTATCCTCTTTATAGCCGCAATAATGGCAATGTAATTTACCTCCAGCTTTGTGGTAAGTTAAACTCACATCGCAATTGATGCATTTTGGGCTATTGCCACAGGTTTTACAAATTAAAATGGGCACATAACCCCTTCTGTTTTGAAACAGTATCACCTGCTCTTTAAGGGCTAGTGTCTCGTTTATATTATCTAACAAAACACTTGTGAAATTTTCTTTTATTAATTTTCTATTTCTTTCTTCGGCAATGCTCACCACTTCAACTTTTGGGGGTTTTACACCGCCGTATCTTGATGATAACTTTACCAAACCGTATTTATTATTTAAAGCATTAAAATAGGTTTCTAAAGATGGTGTTGCAGAACCTAATAGTATTTTGGCATTCATAATGTTACCTAAAACTATTGCAGCATCTCGGGCGTGGTATCTTGGTGCAGGTTCAAATTGTTTAAAACTTGCTTCATGCTCTTCGTCTATAATAATAAAACCTAAATCTGCAAAGGGTAAAAAAACGGATGATCTTGCACCCAAAATCACTTTCACTTCGTCGTTTAAAACTTTTTGCCAAATCTCTGCTCTTTCGTTATCATTAAATTTACTGTGATAAACAATAATTTGGCTTTTAAAATAGATTTTTAAACGGTCAATCATTTGCCCTGTTAAAGCAATTTCTGGTAGTAAATAAAGTACCTGCTTACCTTTAGCAAGATATTCTTCAATTAACCTAATATATATTTGGGTTTTACCAGATGAGGTTACACCATGCAAAAGCACAACTGGCTTATTTTCAAAAGATGTTTTAATTTCTCTAAAAGCTAAACTTTGCTCTTCGTTTAAAGTAAAATCAGAAATTACAGCCAAATCTTCTGACGAAAACCTACTAATTACCTTTTGGCCAATATTAAAAATTTCTTTATCTGCCATTGATTTAATGATGGCAGCACTAACCCCAGCAGTTTCCATTAAATCTGCTTTTTTAACTTCTGTTTTATCTTTAGAAAGTTTTAAGAAAGCCAATAAAGCATCAACCTGTTTGGGTGCTTTTTCTAACTCGCTAAATAAAATTTTAAGATTTTCCTTATCATCATACATTTGATGAAGGTGAACAATAGCTATTTTTTTAGGCTGAAACTTTTCTTCAATCTCTTCTAAAATAAAAATCACTTTTTTATCTAACAAGGATTTTAATAGCGGAAAAACAGACTTTTGAGCAAGAATTTTAGTTATTTCTGTAATGGATAGTTCGCTTTTTAATTCAAGCGCATCTAAAATCAAAAACTCCTTATCGTTTAATTGGTTTCTATCAAAAGTATGTTGCGGATTTAATACAATACGTGTTTCGCTGGCTAACTTCAAAGCTGATGGCAAGGCAGCAGCCATAATTTCTCCTAAAGTGCATAGGTAATAATCAGAAAGCCATTGCCATAATTTTATTTGTGCTGGCGTTACAATTGCTTTTTCATCTAAAATATCTAACAAATATTTAGCCTCGTAACTGCTTGGTGCTTTATTAGAACTAGAGAAAATAATAGCAGTATAAATTTTGCTTTTACCAAACTGCACTACAACTCTTCTGCCAGACTCAACACCATCATTCAGATGTTTTGGAACCCTGTATGTATAAGTTCTTGGTATAGCCAAAGGCAAAACAACCTCAACAAATAAAGTTTGTTGAAAATGATCATCCGACTCAAAATTTATCATCTATTTGTCCTTAATAGCAGCTAACAATAATCCCACCCAACCAAAAATAAAAAACAACCCACCAATTGGAGTTATTGGTCCTACAAACTTTGTATCAATGGCTAATACATCTTTTAACGAAATTAAATACAAAGAGCCGCTAAAAAAAACAATACCTAAAACAAAACAATAAGATGAAATATTGATTAAATTATTTTTAAAACGAGCGAAAGTTGATAGAAAAAGTAAAGCAAACGTATGGTAAAAGTGATATTGTACCGCAGTTTGCCAAGTTTCTAACTGCCCTTCGGTTAATATTTTCTTTAGTACGTGAGCTCCAAAAGCACCTAAAATAACCGCTAAGACACCAAAGCAAGCCGCTGTAATTATAATTCTCTTATTCATTTTCTAATTGGATGGTTCTGCTAATTTAATAAAGATGAAAGCAATTTCCGCCCTTTGCAAGAAAAATCTATTTTTGTAGCTTAGGATATTGTGAAATGAAGAATATATATATTATAATTATTACCTTATTAATAGCAATTGGGGCAGTTACATGGTTATATTTTAAAAAATTAAATTCTGATAATTTTTCTAACGAAAAAATATTTAATGTAATTCCGCAAGATGCTTCTTTAGTATTTGAATATAAAAACGAGGAGTATTTTTACGACATATTTAAAGATTTTGAGCTTTTTAAAGACATTTTAGGAAGCAATACCACAACACATCTTAAAGCCTTAAAACAAGTTTTTGTTGATGATCATACAATTGCTGGTGCATTTTTACAAAGTGATATATTTTTCTCCATACACCCAGTAGCACAATATGAAGCTGATGTTTTAATGGTTGCACCAATAGTTAACGATTTTACTGATGATGAATCTTTAATAAACACACTACAAAGCAAATATAAAATCAATAAGACCCCCGATAAAGAAAACACACTTTACCAATTAGAATTTAGCAATAAAGCCATATTTAATTTTTACGTTAACAAAGGTTTGGTGGTAGGTAGCTTTAATGAAAGTTTAGTTAAAAAAAGCCTGCAACAGCTTATTGAAAGAAACAACAACAACAACTTTAATGTAGATTTTAATTCAATTAGAAATAAAAATTCTATAGCTAATTTATACATCAATTTTTCTAAACTTAGAGATTTTACAAACAACTTTACCAATCGTAAAAACCCTTACGAAACTTATGCACTAAAATCTTTTGATGCATCTGCCTCGCTAAACATCAATTACCAAAGCAATGCATTTATGTTTAGCGGTATAACAACACCAAACCTTAAAGCAAAAAACTATTACAATATATTTTTAGGGCAAGAACCCGGCACAAATACTCTAACAAAGCAACTTCCTTACGATGTAGCAAACTACAGTTTATATTATGTTTCTAATTACAATAAATTTCATAAAGAACTTAAAGAATTACTTACCTACCGAAAAGAAATTGAAAACCTAAACGCACAAATAGAAACTATATCTGCCAAGCATTCTATTAATTTAGACAAAGAAATTATGCCTGTTTTTGGGAAAGAATTTGGTGTGTTTCAGGTTGCATCTGGTGATAATTTAGGCATTATCAAAAGTACCAATACAAAAAGATTAGCTTTCTTACTGTCCACCATAAGCTCAGATGTTGATGGTAATATCAGACATTTTGATGATTCTTTTATTTTGTACAATTACTTTGGAGATCCTTTTAAAACATTTAAAAGACCTTACTATGCCACTATTGAAAATCATTTAATTGTAGCAAATAACGCTACTATAATTAACAGATTTCTTAATAATTATAACAAACAAAAATTCTTAGACCTGACAGATAAAAACATTGATTTTCAACAGTATTTATCAAACCAAGGCAACATATTTTATTTTTTCCATAATAGCAATTCAAAAGCTATCATACGCTCATTTTTAAGCAAACAAGCCTACAAAGATTACAGAAGCGACAGTTTTAATTGGACAAACATATATGGTTTTGCCATACAATTTAGTGCCGATAAGGATAAGTTTTATACCAATATGTACATGAACAAAACACCTGAAGCAGCAGATTTACTCCCAAAAATAGATAGCGCAGCTTTGAAGTTTTAAATTTTTCTGATAATAAAATCCTTTTTTTAAAGTTTTTAAGATAAATTTAAAGGATGAAGATAGCTTTTGGAATTTTATTGTTCTTTCTCTTCCCCTTTATTTTATTTGCACAAAAAATCTCTTTATACCATACAGGCACTCAGTTTGATACTTTTGAAAACCCTGTACAACAAGGCTTTATTAAAGATAACAGTAGGAAATACGCCATTACACTTTTTCCGCATATTGGTGGGTTTATTAATTTTAATGGAGACGGAGAAACTGCATTCAAAAAGTTGTTATATAGCCGAACTTTTGGCAACAATAACATTCCGAATATTGGGCAAGGCAATACAAACACCATTAACGGCGATTTAAACTTATATCTTTTTAACTACAAAATTTTTAAAACCACTAATTATAATAGAGAGCTTGGTTTCTCTTTACAATTTAAAAACGAAGGCAGTGGAAATATCACCAACGAAACTTTAGCTGTTTTTGATAGTTTTGATAATTTTAATTCAAGTACTTACACCAACCCATTTAATTCTAACGGCACTAACCAATCTTACTGGCAACTTGGGGTAACATATAGAGAGAATTATGACGAAAGGTGGGCTTTTGGCGCAAAAGCCAGCTTGCTAAGTGGCTTAACTTATAACAAAATTAATGTCAATTCGTCCAGTTTAACAGTTAACCAAGACACATCTTATACAGTTGGGTTAGCCGGCAATTATATCTCTAATTTTGGCTTTAATGAACTTAAATACAACCAACTTATACCCAATATAAAAAACTTAGGTGCAGCAATTAGTTTAAGCACTTCTTACACAACAAAATCTGATTTTTATTTTACAGCAAACTTAAAGGATTTAGGCTTTATTCGGTGGGGAAAAGAATCAGGAAATTATAATTTCGACAGTAATATTACCGTAAAAGATTCTGCGTCGGTAAATTCAGCATCTACTTATTTTGAATTACTTAAAGATGATGTAAACAATACGGAAGTTCAAAAATATTTTTACAGCAGCATCAATACAAAAGTTGAATTTGCGGCCTCAAAAGAATTTGGTTTTTATAAACCAGTATTTGTAGTATCAAAGAGTATTTTTAACCCTCAAGGACAAATAGGTTTATTAAATAATCTTAAAAAAAATGCTTTTGTATTTAGTTTTAATGCCATTTATGATTTACAAACCAAGATGAATTTTGGTTCTCAGATGATGATTAAATCAGCAAATGCAGAGTTTTATGTAGGGAGCGAACAAATATTTCCTAGCTACTATTTAAGTAAATCTTTTATCACTCAAAATGAAAATATTGGCAGAGGCAACCCCAGAGCAGATATTTATATTGGTATAAATGTAAAATTTGGTCCTAAAATGCAGAACATTGGTACTGCAGATGAAATTCCAGGACTTAACCATAAAGAAACGGGTTATGTTGTACGTTTAAGCAAAAAAGAACTTAAACGCTTACAAAAGAAAAACCAAGAAATTGAAAAAAATAGAAGTAAAAACGATAAAAGAAATTTTAGACGTTAACCTTTTTTACACCGGCAACAAAATCTTTTAAATATAAAGGCTCAAAATAAGCCACATCTACAAAATCTTTATCATTGAATTTTTTATGTGCTAAAGCTGTTAAATCTTTTGCTGAGTTGGTAAAATCATCCATTACTCTGGCATTCATATTTAAGCCCAAAACCTCCTCACATTTTGCCGCACCATCACCAAAAAAATAAATAATGTTGCTTTCTAAAATTGCTTCAAAACTATTACTATCAATAATTTTAGCTTCAGTTGCACTAATTGTTTTTAAATCATTATCGTAAATGGCACAATAAACTTCCATTCTACGGGCATCTATCATGGGGCAAAACAAAGAATTTGGCTTTACCGAAAAACATTTTGCTTTAAAACCATCGGCCATAGCCTCTAATGTATTGATGGCAATTAACGGAATATCTAAAGCATAACACAATCCTTTTACTGTAGAAACTCCAATTCTTAAACCTGTGTAAGAACCTGGTCCCATACTTACAGCTACCGCATCTAAATCATTTAATGTGTAGTTACTTAGCTTTACAACCTCCTCTATAAAAAGTGTAATATTTGAAGCATGAATATTCCGGTCTGTTTTTTCGATTGAATTTAAAACAACACCATCTTTTGCCAAAGCAACAGAGCAAGTTTGTGTAGCGGTTTCTATTTGCAGTATTAATGACATATTATAATTTTTATGGCACTGGGTCATGCCCGTGTTTACCCCAAGGATGGCACCTTGCAATTCTTTTTGCAGTTAGCCAACCGCCTTTAAAAGGCCCATGTTTTTTTATAGCTTCAACTCCATATTGTGAACAAGTAGGCGTAAATCTACAAGAACTTCCTAAAAGAGGCGAAATTAAATATTGATAAATTTTGATGATTAACAGGAAAATAAATGAAAAAAATTGTTTTACCAAGTTTATCATTTGCTAATTTGTTTAAGATTTTCAGCAAAAACTAATTTCATTTTTTTTTCAATAAAAGCATAATCATGGGCTTCTTTACCTACGTAGTTAATTGCAAGAATGATTTTAATTGAATTTTGATTAAGATTTTGGTAAAAATAAATCTCTTTATTTAACCTGTAAGCTTCTTTTATACGGCGTTTAATATGGTTTCTATCAACGCTGTGCTTAAATCTTTTTTTAGGAACACCTACAACTACTTGTGCAGGAAATTTTTGATCATTATTTGTGGATAATAACCAAGTTACCCTAAATGGGTATAATAAAAAAGAAGAACCGTTTTTAAAAAGCTCATCTAAAAGCTTTTTGCTACATAACCGTTCTTCTTTTTGAAAATTAAATATTTTGGAAGCCATTTACCGATTTTTAAACGATTTAATCATCGGTTAATTATCAATTATAGATAATTAAAAGCAAACAAAATTATGCTTTATGACGACGTTCGTCTGATACAGTTAATCTTTTTCTACCTTTTGCTCTTCTAGAAGCTAATACTCTTCTACCGTTAGCAGTAGACATTCTTTCTCTGAAACCATGTTTGTTTCTTCTTTTTCTTTGAGAAGGTTGGAATGTTCTTTTCATGATGTTATATTGTAAATCTCTCTTTTAAAACAAGAGTGCAAATATAGGCTTGTTTTTTTAAAAAAGCAACGTTTAAATAAAAAAATAAATACAATAAATAAACGCTGCTTTAATCGTCTAAAAACTACTTATTTTTTAAAATATCTCTTATTTCTGTTAATAAAATTTCTTCTTTTGTTGGCACTGGTACCGCTGCTGGCGCTGCAACTTCTTTCTTTTTGGTAGCATTTATTCCTTTAATTACCAAAAACAAAACTAAAGCAATAATAATAAAGCTAATTACGGCTGATAAAAAACTTCCATATTTTACAGTTCCAAAAACAGTTAATTCTTCAATGTTTTTTAGGTTTGCTGCATCTAACGCAGGTTGCAAAACTAATGGCGTAATAATATCTGCTACAAATGAGGTAATAATTTTACCAAAAGCGCCGCCAATAATTACTGCAACAGCTAAATCAACTACGTTTCCTTTAACTGCAAAGTCTTTAAATTCTTTAACTAATCCCATATTTTTATAATTTTTTGAAGACTAAATTAATAAATTTATTCATAAAAACAACATATCTGTCCGAACAATTTCCGATTTCGTAAAACGGAATTATTAACTAATTGATTTACAG
>NZ_JBHULV010000004.1:0-26932 GCF_042684645.1 Pedobacter alpinus | reverse complement strand
AACTAAAAGACTTAAGGCAGGATGGGATAACGACTATCTAATAAAAATCTTTAATCAAATTTAAATACGTTGACCCTGGGAGGCTATAGGAGAAAGACTTAAATCTAAAAATAGTCTTTTAATTATCTTTACAAAAGGTGAGGAAATAGATGCAAGAACTCGCTACAGACAAGCTCGATCAGAGAGAATTTTTAAAACTTTCTTTTTAGATAAAACAAACCTATCTCTCGAAGAAAAGGAATTTGTTAAAGAGAAAATATTTATTGGATTCAACACCTCGATGTTTAAAGGATTAATTAAGCAAATTGATGAGGGAAATTAAATAGGCTAAGAATACTTTTAAAAGTATTAGAATCTTTTTTAAATATAAAAGATTTTTTTAACACACTAGTTTCTTTAGTATTGAAGATCATCGTTTATATTTTCTAAACCCAATAGATAACTCATAGCCAACCAAAATTTTAACTAACTTTACCAACAAATTAATAAAGAATTCTTGAAGGTTGAGCAAAACATGGATAGGTTAAAGTACTTGCTGACATTACTCAAAATGTCGGTTGAAGAACTATTGCCTTTAATTAGTGTTGGTTTAGCTAAGCCTATTACAAAAGAACAGATTCTAAGTCCTAACATTGAACTTGGCTATCTTAAAAGAATTGACAAGGTTTTTAATAAAGGTATTCATTACTATCTAGATCCAAAATCTCCAGATATTTTAAAAGATGCGAGCATATTTTTTAGAAAAACAAAATTTGACGTTGATTTAAGTTTAGGTGCAAGAAAAATTGTTAATCACTTCGAAGAATTTAAAATTTCTTTATCTGCAATTGCAGAACTTTCTGATATAAAATTTGAAAGAGTTTTACCTGTTTTTACTGTTAATACCGACCCTAAAGTAGTAGCAAAAGAAGTTAGAGGACTAATTAATCCGGAGTTCAAAACTAAAGACAAAGATTTTTTAACTGAAATAATTAAAAAGCTTGCAGAAAAAAACATTCTAGTTTTTGAATTTGTAGAAACTTGGAATAAAAAAGAAAAAGCAAATATTGATGGTTTTTTTCTTAAACCAAATGTAATTGTACTCAAACGTCATCAAATATCCTTCAAAAGAGAAATATTTACCTTAGCGCATGAGTTGGGTCACTATCTTTTGAACGAAGAAGAAATAGACCAAATAGACTATCAAGATTTTTTCAATCAAAAATTATCAAGGATTGAAAGTTGGTGTAATGATTTTGCCTTTTATTTTTTAAGTGGCGAATTTGAGAAAAGTATTGAGGCTATTGATAACTCAACTCCTCAGAATGATTATAATATTGACTTGATTCAATCAATATCTGAACAAACTCACCTAAGTAGAATTGCAATTTTCACAAAATTACTTTTGTTAAAAAAAATTAGTCCAGCAAATTACAATAAGGTTAAAGCAGGTTTCGAAGAAGATTTTAGAATTAAAACTGAAGAACTAAAGAATAAAAGAGAACTAGATAAACAAAATGGGATTAACCTTGGTGGTTCTACACCAATTCCTATAAAATCTCCATTACTGGTTTCAACAATACAAACAGCATTTTACGAAGGCATAATTAACGAATATGAATTTTGCAAAAAGCTAAACATAAAACCAGAAAAATTAGATAGTTATTTGTATGAAAGTAGTAATTGACACCAGTTCATTATTGTCGCTGGTTCGCTATTACTTACCATTTGACAGCAAGAAAATCTTATTTGAAGCGCTAAAATTAAAGATTGCTAACGGAGAAATTATAGTTATTGACAAAATAATTGATGAATGCGAGTTCACTTCAAAGGGAGTAGTGTTAACAACCCTATCATTTTTGAAAGACAAATCATTTAATAAAACTCATAAGCTACCATTAAATACCGAATTCGTTTTGCCCCCGGCACTAACCAAGTTTTATAGAATGGTGGACAATAATTTTGTGGTAAACAGTCAGAAAGCAAGATTAACAGATACTCAATATGATTCGTTAAAAAACGATTTTATGAATTCGGCGGATATGAAACTGATTTTAACCAGTTTAAATCTTAAAAAAGACTTTCCAGCAGAAGAGGTATTTCTTGTTACAGAAGAAACAGAAGTAAGTAACGACAACAAACTTTTCAAAAAGATTCCTGCTATTTGTTTACAGTTAGAAATACAGACAATTAATATTCAACAACTAATTAACGAATTAGATGGAATTAAAATCGAAATCAAATAAACTCACATTAAAACTTAGCCGAGAAGTAGTGGAGAAAGCAAAACAATATGCCTCGGAAAAGAACATAAGTGTGTCTAGTTTAATAGAAAACTACCTCAAATCTTTAACATCAGATAAATCAAGAGAATTACAAATTTCTCCTTTTGTAAAAAGACTTTCTACGGGAATTAAAATCTCTGCTGATTACGACTATAAAAAAGATTACGTCAGTTATTTAACACAAAAACATAGCTAATCCTACTCCACTAATCAATAAACCAAATGATGTATCATTCTATAAGCATCAGCAGGTTCTTCAGATTTATTAATTGCTGCTGATACAGCTATCCCATGAATACCTGTTTCTAGTAAAGCAGAAACATCTGTAATATCAACCCCACCTGCTGCAATTAAAGGAATGGCTAAATTTGCTTCTTGTAAAGCTAAAACAGCATCCTGATATCCTTTTACTCCCCAATGTGTACAGTTATTGGGTTTGGTATCTGTATGTGCAAATGGGCCGCAGCCAATGTAATCTACTCCGTTAGCAATATGCTTTTTAATTTGGTCAATATTTGTTGCAGATGCACCAATGGTTTTATTTTCGCCAAGTTCATTTCTAACTAAAGAAATATCTGCATCCATATCTTCTATATGCACTCCTTGTATATCGGCTTGGTTTACCAAGTAAACATGATTGGTAATAATTAAAGTTGCGCCCCAATCATCGCAAATACTGGCAATGGGATGTAATTCGGCCAACATTTCTTCATCGGTTTTAGATAGGCAACGGTACTGAATCCAATTTGCGCCAGCTTCGCAAGCAATTTGAACTTGTTCTGTATGGCTGCTGTTGGGTAAATCTTGTGTGAGGTAATGTATTTTTGAGATGTACTTTTTCATTTAATATTTTTTATGTTTAGGTAGGTTTCTATTGCGTTAACGATTGAAACGAAATCCTTTTTTGGCTTTCCTTAGACTCCGCTACCATTGACGTTTTTTATAATCAACTATTAATTAGGTTGCTAAAGCAGAGCCGTTTTGTCCTGCTGAGCGGAGTCGAAGCATAAGTCCCTTCGCTACCCTTCGCCTCCGCTCGGGGTGACTCCCCCCTTGTGTTGTTGCCAAATCATGAGTTTTATCGTCATTCTATATTGATTTAAATGAAATATATTAGGCCTCAGTATGACTGCCAAAAAGATACCTTGCCTACCAGTAGGCAGGTATTGTAATACGCCAGATGGTGGAAAAAACGCCCAAATTATCCAATCAAATTTTACTCTTAAAACAACAAAAGAGGCAGTTAAAACCACCTCTTTTGTTCCACATGAAACATTATTTCTTTAAAACCTCTTCTATTGGGAAGCCAATGTTTCCGTTTGGTTCTTGTATATGTAATAAAGCTGCTAAAGTTGAGGCAATATCTGCCATGGTAGTTTTACGGTTTAAAGAGCCATGCTTAATCCCCCAACCCATAAACACTAACGGAATGTGTGTGTCATAAGGATTCCAAGAACCATGTGTAGTGCCCGTTGTACCATAACCAGAAAAAAGACCGGGTTTTAATAAAATTTGTATTGCTCCACTACGCTCGCGGTTGTAACCGTTAATAATAAGTGTTTTAATAGATTCTGGGATAGATGCAATAGATACTTTTTCCATATCAATTGCATTTGCAACACCTTCTTGTTTGTTTAAAAATTTGATGCTAAATTCTTTTATTTTATCAGCATCTAGCTTATTACTTTCTATGAGTTTGTTATTAAAACTTACTTGGTAATTGCTAAAACTTAAAGCAATTTTTGGTTGTTTAAATTCTTTTTCTAATTCTACGTTTAAAGACTTTAGAATGGTAGAGCTAGGCCACAAACCAGCTGGTATTTTATTGTCAGTTAAAAATAAAGGGTTGTGGGCTGCTCCATGGTCTGCAGATAAGAAAACAGTGTATTCGCCTTTTCCAACGGTAGCATCAAGGGTGTTCAAAAAGTCTTCTATTTCTTTATCTAAACGTAAATAGGTATCTTCAATTTCTATTGCATTTAAACCGTATTGATGCCCAATATAATCTGTTGATGATAGACTTAAGGCTAAAAAATCTGTATAATCTCCTTTACCCATTTGCTCGTTTTTTAAGGTTTCTTTAGCAAAATCGAATGTTAAAGTATTGCCATAAGGCGTGTTACGTACTGCGCTGTAACTTCCGTTTAACATTTTAGAAGTTGCGTGAGGAAAAATAGGTTTTTCTTCCCCTTTTAGTTTTCCTTCATAAAGATTGTTATCTGCCGAACTTTGTGTGTAAGTTTCTATTGGGTATAAAGTGTTCCAATCTTGTTTAATATATTTTTCTGCTAATTTTTGATTGTTAAAAACATCTACCCAAGCTGGTAAATTATTCATGTAATAGGTACTGGTAATCCAATTTCCGGTTAAATCATCGTACCAATAAGCCGCATTAGCAGTGTGGCCGGCAGGTAAAATGCCACCACGGTCTTTCATGGCAATTCCAATTACTTTAGAATTAAAGTTAGTGGCTAATTTTAATTCGTCTGTGATGGTAGTAGTGAGCATATTTACTGGAGACATTTGCCCAGCTTTTGAAGTACTACCTACCGTATTTACAGTACTGTCTTCTGTGCAATACAAAGATTTTCCGGTAGCTTGAATAATGAAATCATTACCTGCAATACCATGTATAGCTGGCACAGAACCTGTATATATCCCGGTATGGCCGCAAGCTGTTACTGTTGGGACGTATGGAATTTGCGTGTTTTCGCAAGTAAAGCCTTCGGCAAGCATTCTTTTAAAACCGCCAGATCCGTACCTATCTGCGTAACGATATAAATAATCCCACCGCATTTGATCTACCACTATACCAACTACCAATTTTGGCCTAGCTACAGCGTTTGTTAGTTTATTTGTAATAACAGCCGGTTTAGGTTTTTGTGCTGTTGAAACGAGGGGCGTAAATACTGCCAAAAACAATAATGATTTTAAGATTTTCATTCTAAAATATTTGAAGGGCCAATTTAAGATTTAATTGCCTCAATTTTTAAGCAATAAAATAATATGACATAGGGTTAAAGAGAATTTAACTTTGGAGATGGTTTTGGATAAGTGAAAAAAAATTCTGTTTCAAACCCATGTTGAAACAGAATTAAATATAAATTAAATGCGCTTATTTTTTTAAATTCTCTTCAAACAGTTTATAAATTCTTGAGTATTCATCTCGCCAACTGGTTGGCTCAACAAAACCGTGGTCTTCAATAGGGTAAACTGCCAATTCCCAATTTTCTTTTTTAAGTTCTATTAACCGCTGACTTAAACGCACAATATCTTGAAAATGAACATTCAAATCTAACATTCCGTGGCACATTAATAAATGCCCTTTTAAGCCTTCTGCAAAGTTTATGGGAGAACTTCTTTGGTAAGCTAGCTCATCATTAAAAGGTTCGTTTAAAATATTAGAAGTGTAACCGTGGTTATAATGTGCCCAATCTGTAACAGAGCGTAATGCTGCGCCAGCAGCAAATACATCAGGTTCTGTAAATAGAGCCATTAAAGTTATAAAACCACCGTAAGAACCACCATAAATTCCTATGTTTTTAGGGTTTACTCCGTATTTTTCGGTTAATAATTTGGCTCCATCAGCTTGGTCTGTTAAATCTTTGCCACCCATGTGTCGGTAAATTCCAGTTCTAAAATCTCTGCCATAGCCGGCACTTCCTGTATAGTCAATATCTAAAACAGTGTAGCCATTATCAGCCAAAAAATTATGAAACATATATTCTCTAAAATAACTGCTCCACCAATAATGTGCGTTTTGTAAATAACCAGCGCCATGTACAAAAATAACGGCTGGTTTTGCAACATCTGGATTTTTAGCTTGATATAGTCTGGCGTAAACTTTAGTTCCGTGGCGGTTAACAAAGTTCACCATTTCTGGCGCTCGCCATTGGTAAGATTCAAATTCTTTACTGGTAGAGTGTGTAATCTTTTTTGAGTTTGAGCCTGCTTTGTTCGCTTGTAAATAAAGTTCCCAAGGCTTATTGCTAAAACTATATAAATTAGCTATGTGTTTTTCATCGGGCGAAAGCGAAACATCATTTGACCCTTTTAAAGTTGTAATTTTTTCTGCACTGCCACCCGTTGTAGCCACTTTATAAAAATGTTTTATGCCCGGATGTTCTGTATTTGCAGTATAATAAAAAGTCTTTTTATCTGCAGATAATTCTAAAGATTGAACTTCCCAATTGCCAGCTGTAATTTGTTTTTTTAATTTAGACGAAATGTTTAAAGTATAAAGATGGGAGTAACCTGTAGCTTCAGATTGGAAATAAATATGGTCATCATTTAACCAGCCTAAATTTCCACCAATTCCAGGTCCACCAATCCAAGCTTCATCTCTTTGGCGGTCTAACAGTTCTAAACTTCCGTTATTTGTGTTTAAAAGCATAATCCAACGGTCTTTATTGTCTTCTGCGGTTATGGATAGTACTGCTTTTGTACCCTTTGGGTTCCACGCAATATTTCCAATATTTACAGCCCTATCTTCATTCTTATTTTGCCTTTCGGCGAGCTGAATTGGATAATCTTTCACATAATCTGGTAAATCTTTAATGCCAGGTAAATCTGAAGTTTTAATGGTAAAAACAGTGTCTTTTTTTACATCGTACAAATAACTTATACTGGTAGCTTGTTTTGCACCAACTTTAGTACGAGTTGAGATATTTGTTGTAAAACCAGAATCATCTATATAATTAGGTACATCTGCAATTTTAGCTTCGGCTCTTGTTATTAAACGATAGGTAATAAAATCACCTTTAGGGCTAATTTGTAAACTACTTAAGCTGGCATCATCAATTTTAATTTCTTTAGGGCGTTTAGGCTCTCTAAACTTAGCATAATCTTTACTTACTTTTTCTTCTTCGTTTTGTTTTTTAACGATATCAAAAAGGTTTGTTTCTTCTGCCTTTAACCATTTTTCTTGTGGATTTAATTTTGCCTCGCTTTTCTTTTTAGTACGGGTAAAATTACTGAGTTGCACCAAAACGCCATTTGTTAAAGATTGCTCAAATAAATTATCTCCACGTTGGTAAATAATAGACAATTCATTATCAGAAAAATTGACATTACTTTCCCTTTCTACAGTATTTGTAAGTTGTTTTGATAAACCTGTTTTAACTTCTAACAAAAAAATATCTCCGTTTTTCTCATATAATTTTTGAGTATTTGCTTTGTTAAATGTTCCTCTAAAAGAGGGCAGGTTTAACTCGTCTGTTTTAGTTAATTTTTGAGGTTTGGTGTTGGTGGTTGTAATGAAATACCACGAACTTTTTTTCTCTGCTTCTGGGTTCCACTGAAAATAAATGGTTTTACTATCGGCACTCCATTGTATGTTACTTGGCGATGTTCCCATCCAAACGGGGTCACGCATAATTTTACCTACAGTAAGTTTACCTAATTCTTGTGCTTGAGTTATTCCAAAACCAGATAATAAAAATAATAAGAGTATGTGTTTTTTCATTTTGAAAGCTTTAAAAGACAGATCAATTGCCTAATACGCTCTCAATTTATGAAATTGAAACTAAATTTTATTTGGCGTAAGTTATTGATGATATAATTGTTACCAAAATGTTGTGTTAGAGTGAAGTTTGTATCATTAAAAGCCATAATATCTGTTTTTTGCATAAACAAACTTTTAAAAATTAAGATAACAAACAAACATTTTATTGCTAAAAATAGCTATCTAAAAAGCGCTCTATTAATATTAAATTTGGAGAGCATAATCACTCATTTTTAAAGTATTTATCCATAAATTAGATATACTAATAAAAATTATGGAAGTGAAAACCGAAACAGTTGATAGTTATCTTAATCAGCTATCAGAAGAAAGAAAGGCTCTAATACAAAAACTGAGAATTTGCATTAAAGAGAACTTGCCGGAAGGTTTTGAAGAGACAATAAGTTACGGAATGATTGGTTACGTAGTTCCGTTAAGTGTTTATAAAGACGGATACCATTGCAAAAAAAATGAACCCTTACCTTTTATAAGTTTAGCATCTCAAAAGAATTTTATTGCACTTTATCACATGGGCATATATGCTAATCCGGCTTTATTAGGATGGTTTACAATAAATTATCCAAAACACAGTAAAACAAAATTAGATATGGGTAAAAGCTGTATGCGTTTTAAAAAACCAGAAGATATTCCTTATGCTTTAATTGCCGAATTGGTGGCTAAAATAACTGTGCAAGAGTGGATAGCAACTTATGAAACTGCTTTTAAGCCCAAAAATTAGTTGAAACACTAAATATAAACGCTTTAAGTATTTGTTCTATTAATTACTAATCATCAGTTTTTCTCTTTCAATTTATTTAAACGCTCAAATTATACTCAAAAATCATTAATTTTAGGGCTTTAAACATGCTAATTTAATGGCCGATACCCAAACTAAAGAAGAAACCTTCACCTTAGACGAAATTTTAAGTTCATTAAAGGTAATGCATCGTTTAATTTTATGGAACGATGAAGTAAATACTTTTGAACATGTAATTTATTGTTTAATGAAATATTTAGACTATTCAGAAAACCAGTCTGAAAAAATTGCATGGAGAGTTCACAACGAAGGTAAATGCGAAGTTTTAGAAGGTTCCTTTACAGAAATGGAAGTTTACCGCAAAATTTTGCAGCAAGAAGGTTTAACCGTAACAGTAGATTAATTTTAAAGTCATTTAACGCTATTTCTCTTTAATTTACTGTAAAAAAGAGGTTACTATTGCTGAATTTTAATTTAACGGAGGCATTTTTGTTAAAATTCAGAAATACCAATCCTATAAAATATTCATGAAATTTTCCGCATCATTTGCATTACTATTTATAATTACGTTTTTTAGTTTCGCTCAAACAAACATCACACAAAATTTAACTACCATAACAGGCACAGCAACAGAAGATAAATCTGGTGCTATTTTAGAATTTGCAACAGTTAGCTTGGTAAACCCTATAGATGGTAAAATTTTAAAAGGCGGGCAAACAGACTTAAACGGAAAATTCACTTTCCAAAATATTGAAACAGGTACTTATAACATTAATGTGAGTTTTGTTGGTTATAGCAATTTTAGTCAAAGCGTTATAGTTAATGGGAATAGTAAAGTTGTAGATTTAGGGAAATTAAAAATTAAAAAAAGCAGTACCTCTCTTTTAAATGAGGTGGTTGTTACCGCAAAAAAAGATGTAATAGAGCTAGGCATTGATAGAAAAATTTTTAATACAGACCAAAGCCTTGTAACACAAGGTGGCAACGCAACAGATTTATTAGCTACTGTACCATCTGTACAGGTTGATTTAGATGGTAATATAAGTTTACGTGGTACAAGTAGTGTTAGGGTTTTAATAGATGGTAAGCCATCTACATTTGGCGGAGGCAATATCACTACCATACTACAATCTTTACCGGCAAGTGCTATTGAAAGGGTAGAATTAATTACAAACCCATCTGCAAAGTATGATCCCGAAGGGCAATCAGGCATTATAAATATTGTTTTAAAGAAAAACCAAAGAATAGGGTTAAACGGAAATGTTGCAGTAACAGCAGGTAGGTTTAATAATTTTAATACCAACACTGGGCTAAATTATAGAGATGAAAAATGGAATTTATCTGGAAATTACAGTTATAGGGCTGGCGATAGACCTGGTTTTGGTAAAACAAACACTACTTTTCTTAATACTTCAACCCAATTTGCACCATTCTCTTTTTCAGATCAGGTATCAAACAGTAATGATAAAAGCCATACCCTTAAATTAGGTGTTGAACGTTACTTAAGCGAAGCTACTTCAGTTTCTTTATCGGGTAATTTATCTTTAGGAAAAGAAAATGACCGAGACGATTTAAGGCAACGTTTTTTAGATGCAAACCGAGAACTTATAGATTTTGGTGTGGGTTACGGAACACAAATTGAAGATGGTAATGGTTATGATTTAAATTTAGATTTTAGCCATAAATTTAAAAAACCTAACGAAGAACTTATTGGTAATTTTTCTTTTGGTAGAGGAGCGGAAGACCAAACAGAAGATATTGTTCAGAGTTTTTTTGACAATAATGGCAATACGTCAACCAGAAGAATAGGAAGCAGTAGGTTTAATGATGTTGCAGAAAACACGAAAACATATAACCTTCAGTTAGATTATACTTTGCCAATGTCAGAATCGGCAAAGTTTGAAATTGGTTACAGAAGTATTTTAAAACGCAATACAGAAAATCAAATTTCTGATACGTTATTAACCAATAGTACAGTTTTAGATAGAGATTTTACTCAAAGCAGTTTGTTTGAGTTGGAAGATATAGTACATGCTATCTATACAAATTATCAAAACCAGCTAACTAAAAACTTTGGAATTCAGGTTGGTTTAAGAACAGAACAAGCTTACTTAAATACTACCGTTACGGGGACAGACGCAAGCAATGCGAAATTGGTAAGTTATAATCCTTTAGATTATTTAAGAGTTTACCCTAGTGTATTTTTAACTCAAAAGTTTAAAGGCGATAACCAGTTGCAATTAAGCTATTCAAGAAGGGTAAATCGCCCAAGAGGTTATCAAACCAACCCATTTCCAGATAGATCTGATAGGTATAACATTAGGGTAGGAAACCCAAACCTAAGACCAGAAGACATACATTCTTTTGAGCTTGGTTATGCTAAAATTTTGCCATTAGTAACATTTACGTCTTCTATTTATTTTAGACAGGTAAATGATGTGGTGCAAAGTATTAGAGACAACAATCCCGATGAAATTGGTGGAACCATAGCAAGATATTTTAACCTTGCACAAAATCAATCATTTGGGTTAGAATTAATAAGTAGGGCAGATGTAACTAAAAACTTTAACCTAACAGGAAACTTAAACTTTTTCCAAAGTTATTTTTCTGGTGGTGGCAATTTAGGGATAAATGATAATTCTGGCTTTAACTGGAACGGTAATTTAACAGGTAATTTAAATATTACCAAAAGCCTATCTGCACAAACTAGCGCTTTTTATAGTGCACCACGAGTTCTTTCGCAGGGCGAAATGTTAGAGATGTTGAGTGTTGATGCTGGTTTAAAACAAGATTTTTTTACTAGAAAAGCAAGTTTATCATTCAACATTAGAGATATATTTAACACTCGCCAGTTTGGGTTAATTACTGATAACGGAATATTTATACAAGATTGGAGCAGACGAAGAGCCGGAAGAGTTTACAGTTTTACTTTAAGTTATAGATTTGGAAGCCAACCCCAGGTTAAAGGCAAAAGACCAAGTAATATGCCAGAAGAAGATATGGGCTTTTAAACCTTTTATTTAAATTTGAGTCCTTACTTGATAAAAAGATTCATTTACCATTTTGAAGCCGAAATTTTTACCAGCAGTTTTTTGTTTTTTAATATTTATTGCCGTTAAAGTTAACGCTCAATCTAATTTGGGGAGTTTAAAGGGTAAAGTTGTTGATGAACAAACAAAAGAAACCATACCGTTTATAAATATTTCACTTTATAAAGCTCTTGATAGTTTAAATAAGGTTGATTATCAATCAGATGTAAATGGTGTTTTCAATATCGCGAAATTATCGCTAGGTATTTATTCTATCAAATTTTCATTTGTTGGTTACCAAACTAAAAGTTTTAAAAATATTATACTTGATGAAGATAGGTTTACCGTTAACCTAGGAGACGTTACTTTACTTACCGACCAGCAAATGCTAAATGAAGTTGTGGTAGAGTATAAAAGACCGATAATTGAAATGATGGATGACAAAATTGTTTACAATGTTGATCAAAGCATTTTTTCTGAAGGTAGTGTTGCTACCGATATTTTAAAAAACGTTCCGCTAGTAACGGTAGATATTGATGGTAAAGCAACCATTGCCGGCAAAAGAAATACCCGCATTTTTATTGATGGTAAACCATCTGATTATAGCGCAAATAGTATTGGCGAACTATTAAGTATTTTACCATCTGATGCTTTGGAAAGTATAGAAGTTATTACAGATCCGTCTTCTAAATTTGATGGCGATGGTGATGGGATCATCAATATTGTGATGAAAAAGGGAAAAAAAGTTGGTCTTTCTGGTAATGTTTCTTCAAGTTTTGGCACATTAGGAAACTATAATACTGGAGCATTTGTTTCTAAAAAAGATAAAAAGTATTCTTTTACCGGAAACCTTGGTTATAACCACACAAACCGTTTTAATGATGGTATTTCAAACAGAAGTAATTTATTTTCAGATACCACATTTTACAATAACCAAAGCAATAAAAGCGATAGAATTGGCGATGGTTTAAGTGCAAGAATAGCAGGTAATTTAGATATTGATTCTGCACAAAGCATTAAATTTGCTGCTCGTGGAGGTTTTAATGATGGAAACACCAACTCTTTATCTGATAATTTATATTTGGATGGAGAATTGGAAGAAAGATTTTTAAGGCAACAAAACAATACCAGCGGCAATAATAGTTTTTCGTATAATTTTGATGTTGATTACTTTCTAAAACTTAAAGATAAATCTTCTTACAATTTAGGAGTGGTTTTTTCAAAAGATAATGCCAATAGTAATAGAGATTACTCGAGGTTTTTATTTAATCCGGATGGTTCAGTAAGAGGCAATCCATCTTTACAGCTTAACGATAACCAAGAGGTTGGAAATAATATAGACATTAACTTTGATTATGATAAAGGATTTAATTTTTTAAATTCTAGAATTGAAGCGGGTATAAAAACAGCTTTTAACAGCTCAGACGAAAGTCAGGCGGTGCAAAATTTCAATTATACAACTGGTCAATATGAGTTTAATCCAAACTTAACAAACGAATTTAATTTTAGTCAAAACATATATTCTGGCTATTTATCTTTAAGATTTAAATTAAAAGATTGGAGTTTTAGAGCCGGTAACCGGACAGAAATAACAGCTGTAAATTTTAAACAAATAAATGCTGCAGACATTGATATTAAACCTTACACTAATTTTTTTCCGAATGTTGCTGTTAACAAAAGTTTTAATAATAAGTACAGAATTGGTTTAAGCTTTAACAAAAGAATTGCAAGGCCAAGACAAAACGCACTAAATCCAATCATAGACGACTCTGACCCACAGAATTTAAGATTTGGAAACCCAGCTTTAATTCCTTCTATAACCAATCAATACGAATTAAATTTTAGTGTATTTGATAAAACCTGGTCTATCTCTCCACGTTTAGGTTACTCAGAATCTAACAAAATTATTGAGCGTATAAAAACTGTTGATGTTGAAGGTAATACGATAACCACTTATCAAAATTTAGCAAACAGTTCTGCACTTAGTTTAAATATTTTCGGCAATTATCAGGCTTCTAAGCAGCAAAATTTTAATGCTGGTTTTTCTTTAAGTAATATTAGGTATAACTCAACTTCTAACGCTTCTTTTAACAGAAACGGCATTAACATTAAAACTAACATTGGCGGAAATTATGCATTTGGCAAAAAAACTTTTGTAGAGTTAAATGTGGTTTATTTTAGAAATACCGCTGCACAAGGTGTTTCTGCTGGTACTATTCAAACACAGTTTGGTGCAAAAAGAAACATCATGAAAAACAAAATTGGTTTAAGAATTACCGCAATTGATCCTTTTAGCCAAAATAATACAACCAGTGTAACAGAAGGACCTAATTTTTATCAAGAAAGTTTTATTGTACGCAGAACGCGTAATTTTTTGTTGGCCTTAAGTTATAGGTTTACAAAAATAGAAGGCAAGGCTAAAAAATAGCTTTTTAAAAATAGCATGCGGTATGGTCTCTCCCTTTAACTGGTAACCTAAACTGAATAGATATTTCGTGAGATCCTTTTTGAGTTTTAGCTAATTGTGTGTTTGTGAAATCGTAAGAATATCCTATCTGCAAATCTTTGGTAACGTAAAAAGATGCCAAAGCATCAAAAGAATCTAAAGAGCGGTAAGAAGCGCCAAGCCAAACTGTTTCGCTAATTAAAAAGCTTGCATTAATATCAAACTGTATAGGAGAACCATTTACATATTTAACCAAAAAGTTTGGTTTCATTTTTAAATCTTGATTAATTTGAACCAAATAACCTGCTTGTAGCATGTAATGAGGGCGATAAGTAGTGTTATTAGCAGATTTTGTAACCGTATTGGCTACATCTTTATAATAAAAATGCGGAGAAGATAAACCCACATAATATTTATCAGAAAAAAGCATTATTCCCCAACCAAAATTAACTCTCATGCTGTTTTGGTTTTCAAATACTACATCATTAATTGAATTAGGACTTAATCTATAATTTTCAGAATAATTAGCTCCATAACTACTAGCACCAGCATTAACGCCTAAAGAAAGATAAGAATTTGATCCTACTGGAACCCTTTGTGCTAAACTTAAATCACCACCTGTTTCTCTAATTACCTCTCCTATTTGGTCGTTAACTAAAATTGCCCCAATAAAAGTATTTGTTTCTCCAATTGGGCTATGTACAGATATGGTTTGGGTATTTGGGGCACCATTAAAACCAACCCACTGGTGGCGGCTTAGTGCAGTAAAAGTTAAAGATTCATCAATACTTGAATACGCTGGGTTAATTGCCAACGTATTAAACATGTATTGCGTGTACATTGCTTTTTGTTGTGCGTTTGCTAAAAACGCACAATAACAAAACAAAAATGTACAAATGAATTTCATTCAATAATTTCCTTTAAAATGTAACAGGTGTGAACTGTTTACGTTTTTACGAAAAAAAAGGAATGAAGGTTATGTTTTAATGCGTTAAAATTAGGATTAAACTACTGAAAAACAAGTAATTAAATCTTATGTTATTTAACTCAAACAGGCTATAAAAAGAGCTAAATTATTTTTTAATGAAATTTTATAAAATTTAGGTTTAAATTATGTTTAAACTGTAGAGAACTTTAATTTATTGTTTTCTATTACTTCAATATAAAAGTTTTCATACATCGGTAAAATAAGATTCAAATCAAATTCTTGAGCTCTTTTTAACGCGTTTTCTTTAAATTGATTTAATCTATTTTCATCTTCTAAAATATGGATTGCATGCTTTGCCATTCCGTCTATATCTCCAACATTATCCATAAATCCGGTAACGCCATCAACGTTAAGTTCTGGCAAACCCCCAGTATTTGAAGAAATTACAGGCACTTTACAAGCCATTGCTTCTAACGCGGCCAATCCAAAACTTTCAGCTTCTGATGGCATCATAAATAAATCAGAAACAGATAAAATTTCTTCAACGGCATCTTGCTTACCTAAAAAGCGTACATGCTCACAAACTTTTAAATCTCGGCAAAGTTGTTCGCAGTTTACACGTTCGGGCCCATCACCCACCATTAATAATTTAGCGGGTACTTTTTCCAATATTTTTTGGAAAATGTAAACTACATCTTGCGTACGTTTTACTTTTCTAAAGTTAGAAGTATGTGCTAAAATGCGTTCTCCTTGTGGTGCAATAGCTTTTTTGAAATGGTCTTTTGGCTTTAAACTAAAACGATTATGATCTATAAAATTTGGAATTACCTTAATATCTTTGGTAATTTCAAAATGTGCGTAAGTAGCTTTTTTTAAATCTTCGGATACCGCAGTTACGCCGTCTGATTGATTGATGGAAAATGTAACTACAGGTTTATAAGTTAAATCTTTACCTACTAAAGTAATATCTGTACCATGTAAAGTGGTAACCACAGGAATATGAATATTGTAGGTAGCTAAAATTTGTTTAGCCATAAACGCTGCTGATGCATGAGGAATAGCGTAATGAACATGTAAAATGTCTAAATTCTCAAACCTTACAACATCTACCATTTTGCTTGATAAAGCAAGTTCATACGGCGCATAATCAAATAAAGGGTATTGCGATACTGATACTTCGTGGTAAAAAAGATTTTCTGAAAAAAAATCTAACCTTGCCGGTTGGCTGTAAGTAATAAAATGGACTTGGTGGCCATTATCTGCAAGTGCTTTACCTAATTCGGTAGCAACAACACCACTACCACCAAAAGTTGGGTAACAAACTATCCCTATTTTCATTTATTAATTTTTTGTGTTGATTAAAAAAACCAACATGCAAATAAAAGGCTTTATGTTATTATTTGTGTTAGCATAATGTAACAAATACAAACCTTTAACAATTTAGCCAAAATGTTGTTTACTAAAAATGTTTTAAAACAACCTTTATTTGGTGTTTAAACAAATATTTGGCTATATAATACATAACAAAAAAAGTGAAAATTAACATTTTAAACTTATTCAATTATTAGCCTTACCTTTGTAAAAAATAAGGTTTGCCTTCTCAATATGTTGACATGTGCTTTTCCTTAAAAAAAATCATATATGACATTTTCAGAATTAGAATTAATAGAGCCTATACAAAAGGCTTTAAAACAAGAAGGTTACACTAAACCAACACTAATACAAGCTCAAGCAATTCCACTATTATTAGCTCAAAACGATTTATTAGGCTGTGCCCAAACAGGAACAGGTAAAACTGCTGCTTTTGCAATTCCTATATTACAATTGTTGCACCTACAAGGGCCACAACAAAAAGGTTCAAGAAGAATAAAAGCTTTAATTGTAACCCCAACAAGAGAATTGGCTATACAAATTGGCGAAAGCTTTGCCAGTTATGGCAAAAATTTACACTTAACACATACTGTTATTTTTGGCGGGGTTGGGCAAAAAGCGCAAACAGATATGCTACAAAAAGGTGTTGATATTTTAATTGCAACACCAGGCAGATTGTTAGACTTAATGAACCAACGTTTTGTTAGTTTAAGAGACGTTAACTTTTTTGTTTTAGATGAAGCCGATAGAATGTTGGACATGGGCTTTATACATGATGTAAATAAAATTATTGCTGTGCTTCCTAAAAAAAGACAGTCGTTGTTTTTTTCTGCAACCATGCCACCAGCCATTACTAAACTTGCTAATACCATTTTAGATAATCCGGTAAGGGTAGAAGTTACTCCAGTTTCATCAACTGCCGATACCATTAACCAGTTTTTATACTACGTTGATAAGGGAAATAAAAACGATTTATTACTTCATATTTTAGATGACAAAGCAATTAAAACAGCTTTAGTTTTTACGCGTACCAAACATGGTGCAGATAAAGTAGTTAAAGTTTTAGCAGCACAAGGTATTAAAGCTGCGGCAATACATGGTAATAAGTCTCAAAATGCCCGTCAAAATGCTTTAGAAAACTTTAAAAACCAAACCATAAAGGTTTTAGTTGCCACAGATATTGCTGCCCGTGGTATTGATATTGATGAATTAGCACATGTAATTAATTTCGAAATTCCGAATATTGCAGAAACTTATGTTCACCGTATTGGCCGTACAGGCCGAGCCGGAGCTAATGGTACTGCCTTATCTTTTTGTGATGCTGAGGAAAAAGAGTTTTTAAAAGATATTCATAAACTAATTAATAAAGCGATACCAGTTATTGAAGATCACCCTTTCCCGTTTAAGGGAATTATACCTCCTAAAAAAGAGAATGATAGAAGAGGACCAAAATCTTTTAAACAAGGAGGCAGCAATAAACCATCTGGAAACAGCAGTAGAAACAACTCATCTGGTAATAGAACCGAAGGTAATTCTGGAAATTCTTCTGGAAGACCAAAGAAACAATATTATAAAGAGAAAGCAAACAGATAAAAAAGAGACCGGCTCCATAAGAAGTCGGTTTTTTTATGCTTTATTTTTTCCTTTTGGCTTTTCTCTTTTAATTACGAACCTCATGTTGGAATTTACATAATTGGTAGCCGTAATTTAGATTTTAAGTTGGGCTTAAGTTATGTTAAATATAATTTTGACAAGCAATTTAACGAAATCCCAAGTAAATATTTATCTCGCTTTAAACCACCCGAAAAACAAATTTCAAATATACTATTTAGTACTGGGTTGGTATTTTAAGCTAATTAATCTTCTGTTTTAAAAGTTTAACAACTATGTTAATTTCCAGTTTCATTTTGCTAAGCAAATCATTAACTAACATCTGATTAAACTGGTTTAAATGTTCCAATTGCCTTGCCAATACGCTAAGTTTTTCTAAACCTACAGTAACAGCAGTTCCAAAAAGCTTGTGGCATGTATCTTTTATACCCTTTAAATTATTACTTAAAACATGATTTTCTATAATACTTAACGAAGAGTGTAATTCGTCTATGGTAAGATTTAAAATATAGTTAATCGTATCTTTATCAGACCCAACGTAATTTCTAATTCTTTCGAAGTTGAAATGTGTTGAGGGTTCAAATGTGTTATGAGTTACTTGTTCCATATCAGATATACTTATAACTCCTTTACGTAAAATGCAATATTAAAGTTTCAGCTATTCTAAAAAAATAGAACCACGAAAAAATGTACGAATTAAAGTTTATAGATAAAATAGAAAAAATTATTATTAATTTTATTTATAATTATAAGAACCTAATTAAATTTCTTGCGTACAAGCTAGTGTAACCTTGTGCTAAGGTTACCGAAAAGTTTGTAAATCGATAAGATAATTGGGTTACAAATCTTTCTAAGTTTTATTGTGTAAAATACCCGCCCTCAGAACGTGAGGCCGGGTATTTTTATTTAGCAATAATTCTAATAGCTGTTTTATACCTTTTGGTATATTTATAAGCTCATTTAATCCATTATAATTGTTAGCTTTTAAAAGAATTAATTTCTTTGTAATGGTTAATAAAGAAATTATGAAAGTTTTTAGTATTAAAAGATATAACCTTCCTTTGGTAGGTGTAAACATTGTGTTTTGGTTTATGTTAATTATACAACCATTTTTATTTCGATACAATGGGCCTTCAACTACTTTTTCAGACAATTTTTTCTATCGCATTTTATTCAATAACCTAGTTTTAGCGGTTATATTTTATCTTAATGCATATTGTTTTTTTCCTCTTTATTTTAAAAAAAGAAGTTGGTTAACCTATCTGCTATTTTTAGTTTTAACTTGTGTTATTGCTTATTTTTTAATGAAATATGTGAGCACAGACGTTTTTCCATCTAAACGTAAGTGGAAAAAATCTCCATTTACAGATATTTTTGCTTTCTTTTTCATTTTAGGGATAAGCTGTAGTTACAGAATAATAGTTGATTATTTTAAAACTGAGAAATACGCCAGCGAGAAGGAGACAGAAAATTTAAAAACAGAACTTAGTTTCTTACGTTCGCAGGTTAGTCCACATTTTATGTTTAATGTATTAAACAATCTGGTATCGTTAGCCCGTAAAAAAAGCGATAAAATGGAACCTGCTTTATTACAGTTGTCTTCACTTTTAAGATATATGCTTTATGAAGGCAACCAAGGTAAAATAGCATTAAATCAAGAACTAAATTATATAAAAGGTTATATAGATTTACAAAAATTAAGGTTTGGAGATGATGTGGAAATTGATTTTACTGTAAATGGTGAAGTAGATGGTTTTATGTTAGAACCAATGATTTTAATTCCGTTTGTTGAAAACGCTTTTAAACACGGTATGGGCACTTTAGAATCGCCCAAAATATTAATTTCTTTGTTGGTTGAGAACAACACATTAACTTTTGAGGTAGAAAATGAAATTGCGCCCATTGGCGAAAGTAAAGACGACAGTTCTGGTATTGGTTTAATAAATACTAAAAGACGATTAACTTTGCTGTACAAAAATTCGCATTGGTTAACCGTTAATAGCGAAAATCAAAAGTATAAAGTACAGCTAAAATTAAAAATGCATGATTAATTGTATTGTAATTGATGATGAGCATTTAGCCCGAGAGCTAATGGAAGATAATATTAAGCAAGTGTCTTTTTTAAACTTAAAAGCTTGTTGTAAAAATGCAATGCAAGCTTTAGACATTCTTAAAACCGAGCAAATAGATCTTATTTTTTTAGATATACAAATGCCAGGTTTAAGTGGTTTACAAATGCTAAAAAGTATTACCAACACACCACCAATGGTAATTTTGGTAACCGCTTATGAACAATATGCTTTAGAAGGGTTTGATTTAGATGTTTTAGATTACTTATTAAAACCTGTTTCTTTTGAACGGTTTTTAAAATCTGTAAATAAAGCTTACGATTTGTTTAACCTAAAAAATTCGCCTAGCTATAATGCACAAAATACAAAGCAAAACTACCTGTTTGTTAATGCAGATTATGCAAATATTAAAATTAGAACCGAAGATATTGAATATGTTGAAGGTTTAAAAGACTACATAAAAATATATTTAATAAACAATGATAAGCCAATTATCACCCGTTTAAGTATGCGTTATTTAGAAGAAAAGTTATCGTCTGATGATTTTTTGAGGGTCCATAAATCATACATCGTGTCTTTAAACCACATGGTTGCCTTTAAACGTAACCATGTTATCTTACCAAATAAAGAAATTTCTGTTACAGATCATTACAGAGAAGCTTTGGTAGAACATATTGCTAAAAGAAATTTATAATCAAATCTTCATAATACCCAGTTTCATCTACTAATTATCCTGTTAGGTATCATAGCTTTTATAAACTCATTTGTAGTTATTAGTTTTACATCAAATAATTTTAATAGGGTTAAAAAATATTGCACTTGTAACATTTATAAAGCCAACAAACATTTAAGTTAATATTCTTCTTCTAAAGAAGATATTTGCGACAATATAAAAATAATGAAAAAATTTATTCTACTTTCTTTACTAATTACTTCTTTATCAGCGCTTAAAGCCCAAACCAATATGCAGGTGACTGGCATAGTTAAAGACACCACAAATTTATCTGTAATTGGAGCTTCTGTACAATTGGCAACAGCAAAAGATACTATTTTAACAAGCACCAATGTAGATGGCGTTTTCTCTTTTAGTAATATTAAAGCTGCACAGTTTTCTATCACCATAAAAGGTTTGGGTTACCAAACAGTAAAAAAAACTTACACTTTTAGCCCAAACAGTACTAGTGAAGCTTTAACTCCTTTCATTTTAAAAAATGATGCTAAAATGCTTAACGAAGTTGTAGTGAACGGAACGCCAGATGTAACTGTTAAAGAAGACACTTTACAATACAGGGTTGATTCTTACCAGTTAAAAGAGAATGCTTTAGCAGAAGATTTACTTAAAAAATTACCCGGTATTGAGGTTGATAAAGACGGAAATGTTACCGCACAAGGTAAAGCAGTAACAAAAATTAGAATTAACGGAAAAGATTTTTTTGGTGGTGATGTGAAAACAGCTACTCAGCAATTGCCAGCAAGTGTTTTAAGAAATGTGCAAGTTATTGATGATTATGGCGACCAAGCAAACATTACAGGGGTTAGAGATGGTGAAGCCGATAAGATTCTAAATTTTACGATAAGGGAAGATAAAAATAAAGGTTATTTAGCCCGTGGTATTGTTGGTGGTGGTAATGAAGATCGTTACCAAGCTTCTGTTTTTTTAGCAAGTTTTAACAACACCCAACAATTGGCTTTGTTAGGAAATTTGAATAACACCAATGCAAATATTTTTAACTTAACATCTGGTTCTACAGGTGGCGGCCGAGGTAGAAGAGGCGGTAATGCTAATAGTGATGGGTTAACCAATGTAAATTCAATTGGTTTTAATTACAAGGACGAGTGGGGAAAAAAAATTACCGCTTACGGAAGTTATAGTTTTACCAACAGAGACAATGCAACAGTAAGCAGCAGCTTGCAAGAAATTTTAGCTCAGGATAATGTTTTTAGAAACAATAATATTAATAATGCAAATACTTTAAGTAACGATCATAGAATCAATTTTAACTTCGAATATAAAATTGATACTTTAAATTATTTGAAAATTACACCAAACATTAGTTTCGGAAAAAACAACAGCGATAATTTAAATATTTTTGATATAAATACACAAAGAACAAACTCTAACGGAACATCTTTAAATTTGAATGATGTTACCACCCCAAATTACGGTGGAGAAATTTTGTATAACCACCGTTTTGGTGCTAAGGCTAGAAATTTATCTTTAAATGCCGATTTTAGTTCTTCTTCAACATCTCAAAATCAAAACTATTTGTATGAATTAGATAATACACTATCAGGGCAAATTGAAAGATATCAACAACAATTGATAAACGGAGATAATAGAAATAATAATGTGGGGATAAGAGTTTCTTACCAAGAACCTATTAGCGATACCAAAAATTTAGAATTTAATTACGCTTATGGCTTTGCCAGAGCAGATAATGACAGGATAGTGAGAAACGCTGATACAGAGGGTGTTGAGCCTGTTTTAGACATTGATCAAAGTAATCAGTTTACATTTGATTTTATTACCAATAGGTTTGGAGTTAACTATCGTGTAAATGAGAAAAAATACAACTATAGTTTAGGTTTTTCTGCACAACCATCTGTTTTAAAAAGTAATACAGATGTGCCGGATAGAAACATTACCAATTTATTTCCTTCTGCAAGGTTTAGCTATAAGTTTTCTAAAACCAAAGAATTAAGTTTTAGGTATGATGGCAGGGCCAACCAGCCAACGTACACCCAGTTACAACCAATTACAGACCAATCTAATGCTCAATTTTGGGTAACAGGTAATTCTGATTTAATACCAGAATTTACAAACAGCATGAGTTTAAGGTACAATAATTATGATTTTGCTTCTGGAAATGTGCTTTTTACCAATTTATCTTTTAATACCACAAATGATAAAGTAACTACCAATACAATTAGTTTTCCTATAACCTCAGATTCTACAGTGTTGCAAGAAAATAGATTCTTGAATACAGATGGTTATTATACCGTTAACGGATTTTATGCATTCTCCAAACCGTTTCAAGAAAAGAAATATACTTTAAGATTTCGTGGTTCTGCTATTTACAATAATAACATTTCATTTATTGATAACATTAAAAACGAGGGTAGAAATTTAATTTTAAGCCAAAGATTAGGTTTTCAAGTTAACGCAGTAAGTTGGTTAGAATTTACACCAGAAGCAACTTATACGTATAACAAAAACACTAACACTAAAAATACAAGAGCAAATGCAGAGATTAATTCTTTAGGTTTTGGGTTAGACACTAAAATTTACTTCTTAAAAACATGGATTTTTGGAGGCAATTTAGAGAAGACATTCAATAGTGGTTTTAGCACTATAAATACAAATCCATTAATTATAAATAGCTATTTGGAAAAGCAGTTTTTTAAAGATAAAAGAGCATCACTTAAATTACAAGCTTTTGATATTTTAGACCAAAATACAAGCCTTGCTTTTGTTGCTACAGGTAATACATCTACCCTTTCACAAAGCAACAGATTATCTAGATATTTTATGATGAGTCTAACATTCAATATTTCAAAATTTGCAGGTAATAGCACAAATATACCAGATATGGGCGGCGAAAGAAGATATAGATAGAAGGCAATATTAAATTCGTGTCTTTATAAACACAAAATCGCTTTCAATTTAATGTTGAAAGCGATTTTTTATTGTTAGTATTTTTTCAAAATCAACGCATCGGTTTAGGAAAAACAATGCTACTCTCATGGCCATCGGCATCAACTGATTGTACTGCAAAAAAATAATTATCTTTTGAATATGGAATTGTTGCTTGCGTACCTGTAACGTAAAATTTCTTTTCCCAATAAGGAGCTGTAGTTTCTCTCATTAAAATATAATACCCAACAGGTTTGGCGCTTTTAGGCGCCTCCCATTTCAAAGTAGTTTTATTGGTAAGTTCTGCGGTTAGTATGCCCACGTTTTTAGGCTCGGCTGGTGCTTTGGCAATATTAGCTAAAACAGCCAAATTCATACGACAAACCTTTTGAATATATGTGTAATCTGCAAAATCTGGTAAATCACCATACTCTTTTCCGTTTTCTGTTCTAATGTTTTGGTGCTGGCGGTCAAAGTTCTCATTCATTTCTGTAAATCTAACTGCCGTAAAACCCTCTTGCGAGAATGCTGTATGGTCGCCACCACGTAAATAACGGTCTCTTCTGTAAATCAATTTAACTTCTAATTGCTCTACATACCTTTCTGCAACTTCTTTTACATAACGAGCAAATTCTCTTGCTGGGCTATCATTTTCGCCTCCAACAGAAATTCTTAAACTAGCTTCTTGCTTTGTTTCTGTCACTGGCACACCTTCGCTAAAAACCCTCACAGATTTATTATCTTTTAAATCTGTTTCCATGCCATAAGTATTTCCAACAATATCATTAGTAATCATAGCGGTAACTTCCCAACCTTCTGTTTTTGCCCTTTTAGCTAAATGCGCTGCTCCATATAAGCCTTGTTCCTCGCCAACTACAGCTACAAAAATAATGGTTGCGGCATACTTTTGTTTACTCATTATTCTGGCCAATTCCATAGTTACCGCAGTTCCAGAAGCATCATCAACAGCTCCGGGAGATTTAGATACTGCATCATTGGCTTCTGATGCTCTTGAATCATAATGCCCAGAAACAATAAAAACTCGGTGGTCGCTAGTGTCACTTCCTGGTAAAACAGCCAGTACATTTTTTAGGATTGCGTCTTTGGTAATTCGCCTACCATCTGCGGGTTGTGTAAAAGTGTCGAAAGAAACTTTTAAGCTATTACCATTTGTTTTGTTGTAGCTTTCAAATTCACTTTTGATCCAATTACGGGCCGCACCAATTCCTGTAATTTTACTCAAAGTATCACTTAAAGTATGTCTGGTTTCAAAGCTTACCAATTTTCTTACAATTTTTTCAATGTTAGTGGCCGAAACCTCATTAACCATCTCCTTAATATTAGGATCGGTTTTAATAATTGTTGTTTGACCGTTAACTATTTGAGCCAAACTTGTAAAAACTAAAAGTATTGCTGTTTTCATCATCATGTTTTTAAAAATACAATTTCTTGTTTTTTATTGATTTTTAAAGTAACAATTATAGGGTACTTTTTGTATTTGTGTGAATAAGTAGCGTTTTATAATAGGAGATAAACATAATTATACCCTAAACATGGATGATGATAAAACCTGAAAAAGACCTGTTTAAATTAATATTGTAATGTTTACTTTTGCGCCATGGCAAACGTGAAAGCAGCTATACCAAAAGGAACCAGAGATTTTGGTCCGGCGGTAATGATAAAGCGAAATTATATTTTTGATACAATAAAGAAAGTATTTAAAAAATACGGTTATCAAGAAATTCAAACTCCAACTATGGAGAACTTGGATACGCTTACGGGTAAATATGGCGACGAAGGCGACCAATTAATTTTCAAGATTTTAAATAGTGGAAATTATATGCTTAAGGCAGAAAGCTTAAAGCAAAATGGAGATGAATTGTCTTCAAAAAAATTATTACCGATTATTTCTGAAAAAGCTTTACGTTACGATTTAACAGTTCCATTTGCCCGTTATGTTGTCATGCATCAGCAAGAAATTACTTCTCCATTTAAACGTTTTCAAATTCAGCCGGTATGGCGAGCTGATAGGCCACAAAAAGGAAGATATAGAGAGTTTTACCAGTGCGATGCGGATGTAGTTGGTTCTGATTCTTTGTTAAACGAAGCAGAGTTTGTTTGTATCTATGATGAAGCTTTAAGCCAATTGGGACTTAAAGATTTTACGATTAAAATTAATAATAGAAAAATTCTATCAGGAATAGCAGAATTAATAGGTAAACCTTATAAAATAGTTGACCTTACGGTTGCGATTGATAAACTGGATAAAATAGGCTTAGAAGGTGTTGAAAAGGAGCTTTTAGAAAAAGGTTTTGCTACTGCTGATTTAGAAATATTAAAACCTGTAATTTTATTGGCTGGTACAAACGATGAAAAGCTAAATTCTTTAAAATCAATACTGTCAAAATCTATTATTGGCTTAGCTGGTATAGACGAAATCAATAAAGTACTTAATTATTTAAAAGGCTTTACTTTAAACAGAGCAAAAGTTGAATTGGATTTAACTTTAGCTCGCGGATTAAATTATTACACAGGGTGCATTTTTGAAGTTAAAACCAACGAAGCAACAATGGGTTCTATTGGTGGTGGTGGCCGTTATGACGATTTAACTGGAATGTTTGGAAAAGAAGGTTTAGCAGGAGTAGGAATTTCTTTTGGTGCCGATAGGATTTATGATGTTCTCGAAGAACTCAATTTGTTCCCATCAACTACAACAGAAAGCACAAAAGTTTTGATTTGTGTTTTCGGTGAAAATGAAGAATCTTTTGCTATTCCAATACTTAACAAATTAAGACAAGCAAATATAAATGCAGAGCTTTTTCCGTTTGGAGCAAAAATGAAAAAGCAAATGCAATACGCTAATGATAAAAGTATTCCTTACGTAGTAATTATTGGTGGCGATGAAATGGAAAGCGGTTTACTAAGTTTAAAAACTATGGAAAGTGGCGAGCAAGTAAAAATTGGGATAGAAGAGTTGGTTGGAAAATTGAGTTAAAAGCATCCTTTCATCATAAAAATTAGGATTAATTCACCAAACTTAGGTAATGGTGCTTATTTTAAATTAATCTTTAGTTTATTTTAGAAATGTGTTTTAAAATTATATCAATAAAGCAAAACAAGGTGTTTTAATATGGTGCTTTAAACAAAGCCTAACAAATTCGAGCAGTAGAGCTTGTTTACTTATAGATTGTAGGTTTGGTTGATATTGGTTGCAACAGAACTGTTGAAGAAAAAATAATTTAATTTATCTAATCCCGGACATATCTGTCCGAACAATTTCCGATTTCGTAAAACGGAATTATTAACTAATTGATTTACAGTTA
>NZ_JBHULV010000003.1:0-122159 GCF_042684645.1 Pedobacter alpinus | reverse complement strand
TCAATCACTGGAAACCACCATTATCTGACAGCATTTAATACGGCGTTTTATATCTAAATTGGTATAAGAAAAGAATTTTCCAGTTCCCAACTAAGGAGTAACAAACTTTTACCCGTATCAGGCAATCAATATGCTGGTTTATATGTTCATTTACAAAATCATAAGACGAGTAACCTTGGTCATAGATGATAAGGTCGTTCTTTCTCCACTGTCTTGCATGTCTAGAGCCAATTCCCGTTCCCCTATGCTCAGTTTCTCCAGAACCGCATCTGAGGTATGCCGTTCAGTACATCGTATAAAACTGATGATCTTGCCTGAACTATTTCTACCTCAGACTGGTGCTTTGACACCATAACATGCATTTAGTTCCAAGGTGTGGTTTTTAATTTAAATTCGGAAGGCTTATTCTGTGGTAAATCAAAATTCCAAGAACCAACAGGCATCCATGGTGTGCCAGATTGTTATGCTTTTCCAGTTTCATCAATCCAAAGTTTATCTTCATTAGTTACCTTCCAAGACGCATCAGATTTAACATACTAGCCATCAATATAAATAGCAGGCAACACTTATTGGTTATATACTTTAAAGGAAATTTTGTGTTTCCCGGCTGAAATTTTTATTGATTTTGTTTGCCCGTAAACTTGAGCACCATCTAAAAGTAATTGAAAAGGCCCTTCTGAGTAGATTTTCACCTCGTCTGGTTCTGGAATATCTACCTCTGTTTGAAAAGTTACCAAAGCATAAGGACTATAATATTGCCAAAGCGGTGGAAATAGTGCTTCACGCTCTGTACGTCTTACCTGCATTTTATTGCTTAACCAAATTTCAAAATCTCCCGGATACCAAATCCATGTGGCTTTTTGTTGCGCACAAACGGAAAAACTTTGCAAAAGCATCATCAAACCGAATAAGAATAAAGAAAAGAATTTCATTTTTGATGAATTCATATTTTTTTGAATTTAATGTCCGTTGAAAAAGAAATATAAAGCCACCATTACGATGGTTAACGCCGCCCATAATAATTTCACCTGCTTATCTGGTTTTGCAGCAGGATCTATCCTCAATAAAACGCCATGGTCTTTTTGTCCAGCTTTATCGGTGATGGTAATGAGATAAGTCATCAGCGAAAGCACTACGAAAATATAGAACGATAAAAGCAGAAAATGCGGCCAATTGTATTGCCCATTTGGGAAAACCCAAAGGTATAAAACCCCTGTTCCCAAACTGATAACAGTTCCTAATGTCAAAACTAAATTAGCTGCTTTAGTGGTTGTTTTATTCCATAACACCCCGAATAAAAATACTACCGACATTGGCGGAGCGATGAAACCTAAAACGGATTGAAAAACATCGAATAAATTTAATCCTTTAATGCTATCGATGGCTAAAGTGATGAAAATGGACAATAAAGAACCTACCAAAACCACCAAACGCCCCGTTTTTTTGATGGTAGCTTGCGAGGCATCTTGATTATGCTTTTTCACATAAATATCCATGGTAAATACGGTACTCAAAGAATTTAATGCTGAGCCGATGGTACTGATTAAAGCTGCTATTAAAACAACAATAATCAATCCTCTTAAGCCAGCTGGAAAAAGCTGAGTAACCATGGTTAGATATGCCTCATCTGGATTTTTTAGCTGAGGAAAAAGCACAAAACAAACTATCCCCGGAAGGATAAAAAGGGGAACATCTAAAATCTTTAACCAACCAATAAAGTTAGCTCCTAACTGCCCTTCTTTTAAATTTTTAGCGCCTAAAACAGATTGCACCATGGACTGATCAGTACACCAAAACCATACACCCATAATGGGATAGCCCAATAAAATGGCAATCCATGGATAGTTTTTATCATCGGCTGGGAGTAACAAATTCCAGTAAGAACCGGGTGTTTGTGCATAAATGGCTTCCAATCCACCAGCTTTGTTAACGCCCATAACCACCAATAAAAGAGAAACGGCAATGAGCAGCAACATCTGGAAAACGTTGGTATAGGCAATGGCTTTCAATCCGCCGGCAGCGGCGAAAAACCCTGATAAAACCACCATCAAAATCACCGATAAATACATGGGAATATTGAGCAATTGCTGCACTAAAATTCCACCTGCAAATAAGGTTAAAGAAAGCCACGAAATTAATATGGTGATTAGCGTGTACCAAGCAAGAATATTACGGGTAGAATCGCCAAAACGTTTTCCCATAAACTCTGGAAGGGTGAGCACTTTTGCGCCTAAATAGCGTGGTGAGAAAACTACTGCTAATAAAAGAATAAAAATGAAGGCATACCAAGCAAAATTTCCGGCTACAATCCCCGTGGTGAAACCCACACTGGCAGATGCAATGAGCATAGAAGGCCCTACATTTGTGCCCCACATGTTTAAACCGATGCTTGTCCAGCCGAGCGTATTTCCTGCTAAGAATATGCTTTCATCGGTTTTTTTATTTTTGATAAAGGAAATGTAATAACCAAAGGCAACTAGTATCAACAAATAGCCTACAACAATGGCATAGTCAATGGGTTCTAAAAAACTACTGATTTGATTCATGATAACATTGGTTTAGGTTTATAAATTATGATCATGAAGCTAAAGCATGAGCTTTCTCCCAACATTCTTTAATCAACTCTTTATAGAGTAACGCTTGCTGCCATCTATCTCCTTCTTCTTCATTATTTTTAAAAGTTCGGGCATAAAAAATTTCAGCTTTCAATAATTCTATGGTAAAACAGATGTAGTCTCCGGGTTTAGCAGTTTTCAAAAAACCAATGAAAGAACGAGTCCACATTTCTTTGAAATGGGCTACATAATCCAAATTTTCATCCGCATTAACATCCACCTGAATGCAACCCGGATTTCCGATTCTGCCATGCATAAATCGTACTCTTTCAAATACTGGTGCTATAAAATCCCATTTATTTTCGATGCCTCCATAAACCATTTCTTGCCCAGTGTACCAGTGCGAAAAATCTCCGTTAAATCTAATCTCAGGGAATCTTTTCACCAGTTCAACAGTCCTAAACATATCTTGAGTAATGGTAGCTCGGTGGGTTTCTATATAAATTGGAAAATCGAATCTATTGGAACAATCCAAAACATAACGAACTAAATCATCAACTTCAGCTTCAGATTCTATACCCCACCCTAAATGTATGGTTGCGCAGTTGTAATTTGCGCCTTTCCAAATCGGCAACAAATCATCTAAATCTCCAACTTTATTGATGCGAGCATGAGCAGTTAAACTTAAGCTAAATTCTTTGCAGAGTTCTGGTATACCATCCTGAATTCCTTCGAAACCGGCTTTTGCAATGGCTTCATGTTTTTCTCTATCATTTCCCTTTGGTCCCTTTGAAAAAGAAGGAAGTTCATCACAAGTATTGTAATTAATATCAATTCTTAATGCAGGCGCATTAGCACTCCCATCGTTAGTGTTTTTAATCATGTTAAATAATTGGTGTATAATCTTGTATTCTTTGATCCCCGATGATTGCAATTACTAAACATTTTACAATCAGTTTTTAAAACAAAACACTGTAAAAAAATACAGTAAAAACAGTGCTTTTTACTATAAAGCAGAGTCCCGAAAAAGAGACTCTGCTTGAACAAAAACGCAGAGCCCCGAAAAGGAGACTCTGCTTGGACAAAAGTCTTTCTACTTTTAACTTTATACTTTCTATTTTATACTAATATTTGGCAACTCGCTCTCCGTCTTTAATAAATGGTTCTGCCCAGTAAAGCGGTTTATCGCCTTTCATAATCGGTTCTGCAGAGTATTGCAACAATAAAACTCTTCTAGATTTATTGGTTTTATTTGATCCACTTCTGTGAAAACAAGTGCTTGAAAACAAGGCTACATCACCAGCATCTAAAACAGCTGGAATGCCTGGGTTGTCTCCAAAATACCCAATTTTATCATTGGTTCCTTCTTGTAAAACGTGGTCAATTCTGTTTTCTGTTCCGGCATCTTTGTAAGGCAAAAGATAAACTGTTCCGTTTTCCTCTGTCACATCATCTAAAGGAATCCAGATAGACAAATAAGGTTTGTGGGCAAAATCCAAGTAGCCAGAATCCTGATGCCAAGAGAAAGTCATCCCTTTATCGGCCGCTTTTACTACGTATTGCTCTAAAAACAAGTAAACATCTTCCCCTAAAATGCTACGCGTAATTTGTTCCATCTCCTCCCCAAAAATAAGATCCTGCATGGTCTCGCTATCTTTATACCTTAAAGCGATAAAATATCTTTTCCCCTTATGGTTAATTTCATCCACTTCTACACCTTTCCTGTCCATTTCATCGTCTTTCTCTTTGATAAAACGCTGACATTCTGACTGCAGACGGGTAATCATTTCAGGAGATATTACGTCCTTAACTATGCAGAATCCATCTTCTGCAAATTGTTTTTTTTGTGAATCATTTAATACTGATGTCATTATAATTTTGTTTAATTGGTGATTGTATATTTTAATTCTCGTTTATTTTATCATTAATAGTTTGGGCGTTTTAACACGCTATCCACTGTATCTTTTTTTGCTTAGCCTTCGACTCCGCTCAGGCTGACAAAAAAAGGATGCCGTTCCTATCGTTAACGCGACCTTTAGCCTGTGATATGACACGGAACAAAGCCATCTGTTTATATTGGCACTGCCTTTTATTTAACAGATTGCCACGCTATCGCTCACAATGACCTGTTAATTTATTTGCGACAGGTAATCAAAGACTTTCCACGCCCCTTTAAATTCATTGTCAATTTTAACATTTATAGCTTTTTGTAAATCCATTTGATCTGTACAATCCACGGCTTCCGGGTACATAGGAATAACCGCTCCTTGTTTTACCCAAACTGGCATATCGGCTAAATCAGCCTCGAAATTTTTAATCCAGCAGTTTCCGGTAGTTTTTTCTCCAGTAAAAAAGTTTACCCAATCGCCTTCAGGTAAATAAATAGCTCTTTTATTTTCCGAATTCATCATTGGCGCCACTAAAAAATCATCTCCAAAATAATACTGGTCATCAATATGCCAGCACATTTTATCATCTGGGTGTTGCATTAACAAAGCCCTTAAAACCGGATAACCAGAATCAGTTGTTTTTTGGCTTTGCTCCAAAATATAAGGCAAAAGTGCATAGCGAAGTTTCCACCATTTTCTAACGATAATTGCTATCTCTGGATATTCGTAAGGTTCTCTTTTGGAGGTTCCGTGGTAGCGGATATGAGAGGTGAAAACCCCGAACTGCGTCCATCTCACATATAAATCGTTAGGAATAACAGAATTCATGAAATTTGGTACACCGTGAAAACCCGGCACATCATGGCTCCAAAATCCAAATCCAGATAAGCCCAAATGCAAACCTCCTTTTAACGAACCGGCCATTCCTTCCCAAGAGGCTGCCGCATCGCCTCCCCAATGTATCGGGTAACGCTGGCAACCTGCCCAACCTGCTCTTGCCCAAACAATGCCGTCTCCCGTAACTTCTTTGGTAACCTCGTAAGCGGCTTTTTGGTAAAGCAAAGCGTACAAATTATTCAGTAATTCGGGCGACATGGAATGGTATTTAGCGTCCAGGTGAATTTCCTCGCCAAAATCTGTTTTAATGGCGGTTACGCCCATTTCTAACAGTTCTCTTAACAAACCTTTGTACCATTCTACCGCTTTTGGATAGGTAAAATCTATGGTTCCGGCATAATCTAAACTACTAAAGTTAGAACCTCCCTGTTCGGCTTTGGTATCCAAAAGCCCCATGTAGCTATTGGCTTTTGCTTCCTCATATTGTTCGGCCTCGGAGGCTATGTATGGCATTTGCCAAAGGCTTACTCTGTAGCCATCGTTTTTCAATCTTGCAATAAATGCTTTAGGGTCTGGAAATCTTTCGGGGTTAAACTTCCACTCGCAAAGCCAATCGGTTTTAAACCAACCGGTATCTAAATGGATAACATCGCAAGGAAAATCTTCTTCTCGCAACCTGTCGCAAATCTCATTGACTTCATCCGCAGAAAAATAGGTCATCCTGCTCATCCAAATCCCAAAACTCCAAAGTGGCGGCACTTCTGGAAAACCGGTGAGTTGTTTGTATTTGTAAATTATTTTTTCAGGATTATCTTCTCCGATTAAAAAAATATCCAAAACAGGTTCTTCAACCATTAACTGAACGGAACGAGTAGAAAAATCGGCCATCGAAAATTTGCAGTACGCAGAAGTATGTAAAAACAAACCATACATCTCGCTTGACAAATAAAATGGAATATTCTTATAAGTTCGTTTATTATTTACGCCTTGCCCATCCTGATTTTTTAGCTGAAAAGTATGCCCGGATAAATCCATTTTGGTAAAGCGTTCGCCCGTTCCCACAAATTTCTCATCGGCTTTAGCCTGAAAAGAAATGGTAGCTTTTTCTGGTTCTCCTAATTTTTCAATAAAAGCCAAAGACATTCCGTCCACTCTTCGTGGAAAAAACTGATCGTAAGCACTTACCTTAACTGCTTTTTTGCCATCCGGATAAAAAGTAGACTGAAAAGATTCTTCTGGCGGAGGTAATAAATCACTCCAATAATCTATTTCTGGGTCTGATAAATCAATCGAAGCTCTTACTGTACCATTTTCGTCTTCAATAATCCCTTCGGTTGGTGTAGTTTTAAATTTTAAAGCGGTTTCTTTCAAATCATCAGCCACTTGTAACATGGACGAAGTTTCATGAATTTCTTGTCCAAATCCAATACTTACCCTTAAAACTTTATCGCCAAAGGCTCTTATAAAAACTTTAAATAGTTTCCTCTCGATCTGTAGATCAGGAGCAAAATCATTAGCCAAAATTTGCGCCTGAAACGGAACAGTTAATACAATTCCTAAACCTGATTTTTCTATCGCAATGGGTTTACACGATTTCCATAGTTTAGAAATCCCTTCTTCCTTGCTTAAATCAGTGTCAAAGTCTAAAAAATCAAAAAACTGATGATTGGTATGTTTCATTTAGCTTATTCTATTTAATCAAGTTTTTTTAAAAACACCCAGCTTTCACCAGGTTTTGTTCCTTCAATTCCGGTTTGGTATTGGCTCATTATTTTATTCCAATCGTCCACTCTCGGGTTATTTTCTGTGGTTTTTGGATTCAGCTCATCTAATTTTTTTCCTTTTGGGATGCTGATGATGAGCATCAATTGTCTTCCATTTTTAAAGACTTGCAATTGCTGAAAATCTGCATTGCAAAATCCTTGAGAAACTTCCGGCCATTTTTGGAATTGAGTGTGATGGTATTCCAAATATTCGTTCTGTTTTTTTACATCATCCACCAAATTGGCGGTCAATAAAATATGATCCCAATTGTCAGCCAAATTTGTATCAGAACAACGTTCATTTTTACTGAAATTATAAACCGGTTGATTGTAGGTTTTTATCTGAGATTTTGGATAAAGCGCTTTTAAATCTTTCTCTAATTTTTCAATGTGATTGAGCTTTGCATACAGCACCAAATGGTTTTCCCATTGGTACAATTCCGGATCAATTACACCATTTGATTTGGCTATAGATTTTATTTTATCAGCATCAAAACCTTCACCTTTTAATTCTACCACAGCAAAATGAGGCACTTCCTGTAAAGGCCACGTTTTATCAACCACAACCTCTTTAACCAAATATTGGTAAGGTTTTCTGATACCTGCTTTGGCTTTTACCGAGTCATCTACAAATGAATTATTGTGTATCCAAACGTTGCCCGGTCCGTTAGCGTTTTGCAAAAACTTCTCTGCCGGAACCCAGTTATTTTTTACCGTAAAATAGGAAGAACCTTCATCGGTATACAAATAAAACCAGTGAAAGGGATCGTGAGCGTAAGGATTTTGGTAAATGCTATCGATGTAATTATCGGCAATTAAACTCCCCGGTTGTGCCGAAAGGGTGTAAATAGACGCTACATCATACAAATGTTTTCCGTAATGATGAATTTTATTTCCAATGATTTTATTATTGCTCATGGCGTTGATGGATTTTGTCCAGCCCCAGCCCAAGCCAATTCCGGTGTAGGAAACATCAGAAATTTCGTTGTGTGCAATAGTGATATTTTTAACAAATCCTGCGCTAATGCCTACTGTTCCACAGTCTTCATTGGCTACATCGGTAATTAAATTATCGGTGATTAATTCGTTTGAGCAAATTTCTCTTTCGTCTTTAGGGTTGTAAGGCAAATGCGTTTCAAAAGCTTCATCAGAAAAAACGCCTAAATTTATTCCGCTTCCGCCGATGTCTTTAAACAGGTTTCCTTTGATGGTGTTATGGTTTGTTCCACGGTGAAAATCCAATCCTGTAGAAGAAAGATGCTGGAAACTACAGCCTTCGAAAATGGTATTATTGGCATAATTAACGGTTACTGCCGACTGTGGGCGACCAATCCATCCTTGATTTTCCAATCCGGCTTTATCTGGTGTTCCCGGAATCTTCAATTTATAAGCATCCAATAAGTACATTCCTGCTTGTAAAGGCACATGCCCCTGTTGCGATGGACGCAACCAATTGCTGTATTCAAAAGAAATCCCTTTGAAAGTAATATGATGAACAGGATAATCAATAGTTCCTGTGACATTAACTAAATTTTCTAAAACCGGAGCAATAACTTCGGCTTTGCTTAAATCTTCTCCAGCTTTTGGATAATAATAGATTTTAGCATTGTTTCTATCGAGATACCATTCTCCGGGCTCATCCAATAAAGAAATGGCATTGTTTAAAACAAAAGGAGAATTTCCTGTTTTTTTGGAAATCCACGGTGCTGGCCAAGGATGTTCGCTTTGAATTCTACTTTCTGGTTGTTCAAAATAGAGTTTGGCACTATCGCCTCTCACTTCCATATTTTTAATGCGGAGATTGGCAATGGCCCACCATTGTTGAATAAACATTTCCATTCCCGGCTCAAATCTCACTGATTTATCTTGGAAAGGAATCCAGCAAGTTTGTTCTTTTTTATCCCAAGAAAGGATACGATCCATTTTACTTCCCGAAGTACTTTTTGCTCTTGTTGCCTTCACTCCATTTACCCATAATTGGCGGTAATTTAAAATTTCTCCCGCTTTTTGAGGCGCATCCGCAACCCAAACTGTTCCAGCTTTTAAACCGTTTATTGCTTCCGCTTTTCTCCAGTTGATGATATTTACACCACCACTTAAAATTGCTTTTTTAAAGTTTTGCGCTTGTATAATCGTGGGACTTTCTGCCGTTCCAGAATCCTCTGGACGGATGAAAACCGGTTCTTGTAAATGATAGGTTCCGTCAGTTAAAATGATGTAGATTCCGTTTTTGATATTCGGATTTTTTAACCGGCGTAACTCTCTGGCTTTTCTTAAAGCCATGTTTAAACTGGCTAAGGGTTGCTTTTGTGTGCCTTCCGCTAAATCTGATCCCTTAGGCGAAACATAAATTTTTGTTACAGCACTGCTATCAGCTTTTAAAGCTTGAAAACTGAACAGTAAAAGAAAAAAAAAGAGAATTTTATTCATCGTTTATTATTGAAATACTTTTTTAAGATAGGCTACATTGGCTCCAAAATTCCCCTTAACATTGCGTGGCTGGGTGGCATCTCTTGAACGCTCCACCACAAGCCAACCTTTCCATTTCATGTCATCTATAGTTTGTTTCACTTTATATAAATCCAATCGTTTGTTATTTTCTAGCCAAACGTCGTCTTCATCTGTAGCATGGATTTGAACGATGTATTTTCTGCCTAAAATTTGGAGTTCTTTGTTTAAATCTCTTCCTTCTTTTAAGGGATTAGAGAAATTGAAATAGCTTCTTATATTTTTTGAGCAGATATCTTTTAACAATTCTTTTTCAGCGGTTGCGTCTAAAGAAGTTTCAATTCCGATGGTTACTCCGGCTTTCTTTGCCATTTTTCCAGCTATCTTTAAGCGTTCTACAATGGCTGGGCGTAATTCTGGATGTTTGATTAAATCACCTTTTACGCCTAATGGTAAAAAAGCGACTTTGATATTCATGGCTTTGGCTGTTGCCAGACAATCACCAATCATTTTTTGCCAAGTTGGTCGCTCTGCAAAAGATTGGGCGTAAAAACCTGTCATGGCTATGGAACAAAATTCAATATTTAATTCTTTCGCTTTCGCTAGATATTCTTGTCGAGTGGTATCATTGTTCAATTTGCTATCGAAGGTTTCTCTGTTTCCTAAACCGCCCATGTCAATTTCTAAACCGTCGGCTTTTAGCTCGCTGGCTAATGTGATGGCGCTGATTTTGTGACGTTTTAAAATCATTAAATCAATGACAGCGATTTTATAGTCTTGTTTTTGTTGGGCTTTTGTGAATATTGGAGTTAATAGTACGAGTGTTAATACTATGGCTATTTGTTTTTTACCACGGAGTGAACGGAGGTTTTTATCACAAAGTGCACTGAGTTGGGTGGTTAATTTTTTAACCACAGAGGGCGCAGAGATCACAGAGTTGGGTGGTGTTGTAGTGTTTTTTTTACCACAAAGAACACTGAGTTGAGTGGTGAGTTTTTTAAACACGGAGGGCGCAGAGGTCACAGAGTTGGGTTTACTATTTAACATCGTCGAGCTTTTTAAAATAGTTTTCCAATTGTGCGTAGCCTTTCATCGCGTTTGAAGGCAGTTTTTCTCCTTTATCGCCAAATACTTTTAAGTCGTTTTCGGTTTCGATGCTTACTTTATCTTCGTTTATGGCATTGATATTCATACTAAAGTTACGGGCAACAAAATCGTATAAGGCTTTTCGTTTATTTACGCCATAGTCATGTGATTCTGTAGGTAAATGAACATTTTCTATCTTGTCTTTTGCGCCATAATAGCTGTAAATATTTTGCAGGTATGGGAAATCATGGAGCGGTGTATGTGCTGTCCAATCGCCGCCATCAGAAATTAAAAGCTGTGGTTTTGGTGCAGCAAAAGCGGCCAATTCTACATTATTGGTGCCACCACCGCATAAATGAATAGGTAAACCACTTTCGCAAGGGCAACCTCCATAAAAATAGGATGAAATGGCGACCGCTGGTGCGCTCAATTTAATTCTGTCGTCTATTGCTGTTATTAAAACCGTGTGACTACCAGCTCCTGAACCTCCGCTAATGCCTACTCTTTCTGGATCCACATCTTTACGGGTTAAGAAATAATCGAGCAAACGGATGGCATCTAAAGTTTGCACAGCCATAGATAGGCTTTTACGATGGTCTTCATATTCAAACTGCAACATGGACTCGCCCCAAGCAAATAAATCGTAACTGAATGCCATGGCGCCCATGCGAGCTAAAGTGGCGCAGCGTATTTGGCAATCTTTGCGGTAGCGTTGTTGCAACCAATGCCCATCTGGACTTAAAATTAAAGGAATTTTTCCTTTCATTTTGCTTGGGCGGTACAACGAACCACTGAGGTAAACACCCGGCATCACTTCTAGAGCCATGTTTTGAACGGTATAACCATCAAACTTTCTAACAGCAGTAAAAATAGGTTTGCTATTAGGTTTTGGAGGTAATGGCGAAAGTTGTAGAGCCTCCATAATACATGGAATTAAGGCTGCTTTTCGTTTTTCAAAACCTGCTTTATCATTATATTTTGAAGCTAATCTGGCTAATTCTGCCCAACCATCTTCTGGTTGCCAACGGTAATATTCGTAATCTTTAAGTTTGTAAACACCTTCTTTTTCTTTGTTCACCTTCATATCTAAAGGCTTCAGTATGTTTTCTAGGGTTTCATCCACATCGGGGCGGAAACGCCATAGCGCATAATCCACGGTTTTACCAGTCACCTGTTTTTCATCAAATTTAATGGCAACCTGGTATCTTTCCTGGATTTCCATAAGCACATCTTTCAATGATTTTGGATATTTATCATCTGAACTTTGCGCTTTTACCATCATCAGCGAAAGCGTAAAAAAAATAAAAAATAAAAGCCTCATCCTAAATCCTTCTCCGAAGGAGAAGGACTTGCTCTTAATGTGTTTTAATAAGATCATTTTCAAATCATTTTCCTAAAACTAGCTAACTAATAACTTACAAACTGAAGTCAAACTACCTAACAAACGATAACCTAACCACCTAACAAACGATAACCTAAAAACTAAACCTACTCTTCTGCCGGTGCGTTTTCTGGTTTTGGGGCTTCGTAGCCTTTTAGCTTTGGCCACACGCCGTTCTTGATTTTTTTTAATTTTAATTTAGATGGATCAACCACCACATGTTTAATTTTTTCCCTGCGCCAAGTGTAAATAAAATGCAGTAAGCCATCGCTGGTTTGTATCACCGCAGGATAAGAATATTGGCTGATAGGCGAATCTTCTAAAATTAAAGCTGCTTTCCAGTTAATACCGTCTTTAGAAACCGAAACGTTTAATGGCGTACGTGGGCCTTTTACCAAATCTCCGGGAGGCAAAACATGGTTATAAACCAGCACATGCTTCCCGTTTTTCATGGTTACCGCATCGGTACCTGAGTTGTTGTTGGGTAAATTTGTTTTTTGCATGGCTGTCCAAGTTTCGCCATTATCATAAGACCAAGCCGTTGCTAAAGCTCTGTTTCTGGTACGGGCTAAAATCTGTAATTTACCATCTCCATGAAATAAAATACTGGGTTGTATAGCGTTAATAATTTCTTCTGTTTTATCTAAAGAGCCAATGGTTCTCCAAGTTTTACCAAAATCTGGCGTTACCTCAAAATGTACCCTCCAACCACCTTCGCCTTCTGTGCTACTTGGTGCAAATAAATTTCCGTTGCTCAATAAAACAGGTTTGTTTTTTACCGGACCAATCTGGTTGTTTGGCAATTTTTCTGCTTCTGACCATGTTTTACCGCCATCTTTAGAACGTTTTAACATTCCCCACCATTCTGATGGTTTTGGTCCTATTTTATAGAACAATAACAAATCTCCATCGGGAATTTGATATAAAACCGGATTCCATGTCGGCAATCTTTTGCTTGCGCTTTGCACTCCATCCGCTGCAGACACTGGGGCTGTCCATTTTCCATCTACTAATCTGGAAACGTAAATCTCTACATCGGGGTTACGCTCATGAGTTCCGCCAAAAAATGCGGAAACCATGCCTGTAGGGGTTTCTACAATGGTTGCCGAGTGCACTGACGGAAAATTTGCTTTCTCGTAAATAAACTCGTCTGTAATAATTCCTTTTCGCCAAGGCTTATCTTGCGCCTGACTCATGGTGCTTACAAAAATTAATCCTGCTAATACTGCTTTAAATTTCATGTTAGTTGTTGTTTTGTTTGGCTTTTTCTGCTTTAGCCTTTTTCACATAATCGTTATACATCTGACGCCAATTTCTACCATTGTTGTTCAAATATTGTTCTGCCTGTGTTTTATAAATCTCAAAAATGGCAGAAATCTGTTTCATACTTTTATAGTTTACTGCTTGCTCGCGGGCTTGTTCTAGTAAAGCAAGAATGGTTTGATCTTCTTTTTCAGTGATATTAGGCACAATCAAACGGTACGCCTTCATGGTAAAAGCTACTTTTCCTATCGTGTATTTATCCAAAACCATCGCTACTTGCTCTTCGTTTAAATCCTTTCTTAAACCATCCATCAAATTTTTGTGTACGGATGAAGGAATGGAAGAATCTACAATTATTTGCCTAAACAGTTCTGAAAGTGGTTTTCCATCGAGCGGATTGATTCCCGCTGGTACCAAGGTATAGGGATGACTGTTATGCCAGTCTCTAATTTGTGTTAAATGCAAAGCCACTACATTGTTAATTCTTGCTTCCTTATCGGGATTGTTTAGCAATAAACTGCTCACCCATTCTTTGGCTTTGGCTTCATTTTCCGCATCGGTTTTACTAGCAACTTCTTGTGCTTTAACCAAACCAAACGCTCCAATAAGCGTAATTAGCAATAACATTTTTAATTTTCTCATCTTTATTTAATTTGAAAGGTGTAATTCCCTGAGTTAACTTTATAAATCATATTTTTTCCATCCTGACGAATAAATTCTATTCCATCTGCCTGTTGAACAGATTTTCCGTTTTCTTTGATGTTTTTTTGGCTATCTGCTGGTAAATAAACCTCTGCCGAAGTATTTGCTGGGATGGTTATTTCCCAAGTGAAAGCTTTCTTATCCTTTTTCCAGCTGCTTTTAATTTTACCATAAGGCGAATCAAAACTGGCATCTACATATTGAAGTCCATCAACCGTTTCTGGCTTCATGATGATTTTTTTGAATCCCGGAATTCCGGCTTTTATGCCAGCCAGGTTTTCATAATACCAAATCAGTAAATCACCTAGCATCATCACATGATTTTGTGAATTCATTCTTGGGTGTGCGGTGTCTCCGTTCCATAATTCCCAAATGGTTGTTGCGCCATTTTCAATCATGTAACCCCAGCTTGGGTAAGTTTTTTGGGTTGCAATGGTGTATGCCAAATCTGGTCTTCCGTAATCATTTAAACAACGCATTAGCCACTGTACGCCTACCAAGCCATTGCTTAAATGCCCGTCATTAGTTACCTCAACAATATAGACGATGTTTTTAAAAACCTTTTCGGTTTCTGCTGCTGGAACCATCCCAAAATAAAGTGGAATAATGTTATCGGTTAACTTATTATCACCATAAAAACCTTTATTGTTATAAAATTTAGCATGGAAAGCATCTTTCACTTTTGTTGCTAAAGTTTCAAACGACATATAATCCGCTTCGTTGCCTGTTAGTTTGCTAAATTCCATCATCAATTGCAGAAAATGATAATGGTAAGCTGTGGAAAGCAAAGCTGATGGGTATTTTTTATCGGCACTTTTACCTCTTCCGGCTTCAATAGTAACAGGTGGCGCACACCAATCGCCGTAGCTATCCTTGGTCATGATGTAATTTTCCATGTACCTATCCTGCATATAAGCCAGCCATTTTTTGATTGCCGGATAATTATCTTTAACAACCTCTACATTTCCTGTTTGCCTGTACACCATATCGGTGATGGCAACAATGGTTCCGGCCCAAGTCATGTTATCACTGTAATAACGCCAAAAGGCAGGTGCCACATCCGGAATTGCACCGTCTTCTTTTTGCGAGTTGCGAATATCTTGCAACCATTTGGTGTAAATACGTTCGTTATCGAAAACAAAACTTTCTCCATAAGCCACTTCGCCTCTATCGCCCAGCCATGGCATGCGCTCGTTGCGTTGCGGACAATCCAAAGGCATGCCTTTGTAATTTCCAGCAATGCTCCACCAAGCATTTTTGAAGATTTGATTGATTAACAAGTTTGAGGTTTCAAATGTGCCAATGGTTTTGATATCATCGTAAACCATTTTCCCTAAAAAATCTGTCAGTTTTGGTTGATAGGTATAACCTGAAAGCTCGACAAACCTAAAACCACGGTAAACAAAAGTGGGTTCCCATTTCTCTTCATCGCCTCCTTTTAGGGTATATAAATCCGTATTTTGTGCGTTGCGGAGATTAGCAGTAAAAAGTTCTCCATTATCTTGTAGAGATTCTGCAAAACGAAGCTGAATCTGTTGTCCTTTTACTCCTTTAACTTTTATTTGCAACCAGCCCACCATGTTTTGCCCCATATCCAAAATGTACCTTCCACCAGAAAGTTTGGTAATGGAAACAGGTTGCATCGTTCTCATCACCTTCATGTTCTCATTCATTTGAGCTTCAATTGTGCCACTTGGTTCTTGCACATATTCGGCAGCTAACCATTTGCTGTCATCAAAACCGGATTGGGTCCATCCTAAAAATTCTTTTTTGGCATCATATTCTTCGCCATCGTATTCATTATTGGCCCTAATTGGCCCATTGGCTGTTCCTTTCCAGCTATCGTCTGTCTCAATGTCTTCTGTACTTCCATCGGTGTAAACCAAATGAAGGTTCAACAGCATTTTAGGAAAACCAAAAGTTTTGATTTTATAAGGCTTTTCATGTTGTCGCATAGCAAAGAAACGCCCATTTCCCAAAACCGCAGCTACAGCATTTCCCCCATTTTGGATGTAGGATGTCACATCGTAAGTATTTGCTTTTACGTTCTGGTTATAATCGGTAGGTGATGGTGCTAAAACATCTTCTCCTACTTTTTTGCCATTGATAAAAAGCTCGTACAAACCTAAACCTACAATGGATGCTGTTGCAGATTTGATCCCTTTGGTACTCTCAAATTCTTTTCTGAAATACCTTGCAGATAAACGAGAATTGTTTGTTATGCTGTCCCAAGGAAAAGCCCTGTCGAAACCAATCCAAGTCTTTGGCCAATCTTTATAGTAGAGCAAACCCATTGTCCAGAAGTTGTTTTCAGACCATTCGCTTTCGCCGATGCTTGTCCAAGTCTTTACTTTCCAAAAGCATTTGGTACGACTGTTTAATTCTTTACCACTGTATTTTACATGGATAGATTCCGAAGAATTTACTTTTCCTGAATTCCATAAATCGCCTTCGTTATTGGCTAGTTTAGATGCAGAGGAAGCCACCAAAACCTGATAGGCATTTTGTGTTATACCTCGTTTTGATGATACAATTTGCCAGCTTAAAAATGGTTGCTTCACATCTATTCCCAATGGATTTACCAATTGCTCCACTTTTAGTGCAGTCAATTTAGGCCCTTGTGCCTGAACTGCATAAAAACCAGTAATTAACAGAAATAATATGATGAATCTTTTAATCATTTTAATTGAAGTCAAAGTATAAAGTCAGTTCTTTTGCCCTTTCCGGATTTTTCTCATAATCGTAAAAGATATTCTTTTGCCCCATTGGCCCGGTACTTTCGGCTATTTGTGTTTTGTTGCCAATACTTGGGATGGCTTGCATAAAGCTGATATCTCCCTTAGGAAAAATCGGCACATAATTATGCCATTTGTCGTCTTTAAAAGCTGGTGTAAACAGCCTTAAAAAAGTATCTTCATCTTCTGCCAAAACTTTAAAATCCTGCCCTTTGGTTAAAAACTTGCACCAATACATATTGGCATGATAACCTCTAAATTCTGGGTAAACAAAAGGAATTTCTCCGGTTTCTGTATCGTTATAATCCTTGTGCCAAACGCCAAACTTTGGCCCTTTCATTCGGTTTTTCCAAACCCGATAAGGTCCTTTTCCCATATATTCCACCGCTTTAATTTCTGCTTCTGGAAATGAGAAATTTACCCCAGCAAACCAAGTGTAAAACTCGCCTGGAAAATAGTTTACCTTCATTTGAATATATCCGTTTGGATAAACCTTCCATTGTAAAGTATTGTAGCTTTCTTTTTTGTTAAAAACCGATGCAATCACCAAAGTATCTGCATCCATTTTTGCAGTAAAACCTTTAAAATTATTTGCCCCTTCTTGTAAAACTGGACCATTGTTAAAAGGAATTTCATTTGTTCCGCTTTTCACACTTTCTAAAATTCCGGTGCTTTTGTTGATTCGGATTTGTAGCTTTTTAACTTTGATCAAATAGCTTTCGCCGATGGTAGCATAGCTTACCTTTTCATCGGCTTTAGCCTGATTTAAAATTTCTTGTGCAATTTGCTTTGGCTTACTAATTGGAAAACTCCAAGTAAATATTTCCTTTTGATTGACATCTTTTGCGGTAAGGTATAGCACATCATAAGAAAACCAGTTTTCTGGAAGTGCTACTTTAAGAAGGCCTTTTGCATGAGGTTCGATATCTGGGGCATTGCTATTTCCTGATAAAACAGGTTTAGCAAGCGTACTATCTAGAACATTAAATTTCTTTAATTCCCAGCTAAAAGTGCATTGATTCACATTTGTAAAATCATAACGGTTTTCGATGTTAAAATCTCCTTCAAAAGCAGCTGTCATTTCTCTGACCTCAAATTTTATCGGACTCCAAACTTCTTTAATGGTAAAATAGCTGCCTTCTTTTTGATGAAAAGGCCCTAAAATACCATCTGGACCATGGTCTTTATCTGTATCGATGACGTTATTTTTATCAGTCCTTACCACACCTTCATCTGCAAAAACCCACAAAAAACCACCTGCCGAACTTGGTTTGCTCCACATGGCTTCCCAATAATCATCCAAACCGGCACCATGTCCGCCATCGTACAAACCATGCAAAAATTCTGTAGGCATTACAATGTTATGTCCGTTCATATAATTACCTATTCCGTAATTATATTGGCGATAATGTTGCGTATCAATACCTCCATAAGCTGCCCAAGGATGTATGACAGGACGTTTTTGAATATCGAATTCTTTAAAATATTTATCTAATTCTAAATTATGTCCACCTTCATTTCCGTTTGCCCAAAATATAATGGACGGATGGTGAATGGTAGGTTCCATCATTTCTTTCAGCAATTTTTTACCGGTTTGTGTATCGTAGTTACCATGCCATCCCGCCAGTTCATTCATTACATACAAACCCAAAGAATCACATATTGCTAAAAAGTGCGCATCGGGTGGATAATGTGCCATTCTCACCGCATTCATGTTCATGTCTTTCATCAGTTCAACATCATGAATAGACAAAGCTTTGCTGGTAGTTCTACCCGATGTAGGCCAAAAAGAATGACGGTTTACGCCTTTGAATTTTATTTTTACCCCGTTTATAAAAACGCCATCACGCTCTTTCACTACAATGGTTCTGAAACCTATTTTTTTGCTGATTTGATGAACTTTTTGACCTTTGTAGATTAAAGTAAAACGAGCATGGTATAAATTAGGGCATTCCGCAGACCATAGTTTAATATCTTCGAAATTGGTGCTTAGTGAAATGGATGATTTACCTTCTGTTTTTTGCGAAAAGGTTTTGCCAAACGCTTTTCCTTCTGCATCTAATAATTCCAGTTGAATTTCATCGGCTTTGCCAGAAAAAGAAATATTTGATTGGAAACTTCCATCTGCTTTGGCATCAATAGCCAATTCAGAAATATGTGTTTGTGGTAAAAATTCTAAATAAACCGGACGGAAAATCCCTCCAAAAAGCCAGAAATCTCCTCTGCGTTCCGCATCATTTACTGATTCATTAGCAGAATGTTTAGCAACTTCCACTTCTAATAAATTATCGGCTCCGTATTTTATGCTTTTGCTAATATCATATTTGAAGGCGTAATAAGCCCCTTGATGGGTTGGTCCTGCTAATTTTCCATTAATCTTTACTGTTGCATCGGTGAAAACACCTTCAAAAACAATATTGACCGCTTTTCCTTTAGCAGCTGCAGGAACTTTGAACTGGTATTTATATTTCCCAATCTCTTTTCCTCTTACGCTGTCTTTGTCGAACCCGTAATTGTATTTACCAAAACCTTGCAGTTCCCAGCAAGAAGGCACTCCAATCTTTGTCCATTTTCCTGCATTTTGTCCGGCAGAACAATAAAAATCCCATTTCACCATATTATCTTTTCCTTTACCAGAAAGGTAAATTTTCTCTGTTTGCTGAGCATTTGCCGAACACAGAAAAGCCATCAAGAAACTAAAAAAGGCGATATGTTTGATAAAAGATTTCAAAATTATGGGTTAAATTGGTTGACGATTTGATTATTTGTTCTGAAAGCACTGGCGGGTAAATTTGCCTTATTTACCAAATTTGGTTGAGCAACTTCATCCCATCCAAATCGGGCATTAATAGGGTTTTTAACTTCTGCGGAAGTCAATACAATCTTTTTTCCTTTAATTTTAGCTTTCGCTGGATGATAAACACCATCAGAGCCAGCTAATTCAAAAAAATCTAAAGGTTTGCCTTCTTTACTTCTTAAACCTTTTGCTTCTTTAAAAGAAAGAACAAGCTCATTGTTTTTGATCTTCATTTTATCGTAAACTGGTCCGCTCGAAATCAGTTTTTGACCATAAGTCTTATCTAAAGCAATCAATGCCAAACGACGACCGACTTCCCATTTGTAACCTGGGTGAATACCGCCACCACCATCAAATAAATCTGTAATTACTGCCATTCCGGTATTTGGAATTTTTAAAGCTGCTGCTTGAGCTTCCCAAAATTCGGGTAAATCATATTTATTATATTTCACTTCTCCTTCTGAAGAAGTGTAAGCAAAAGGGGCGATTTGGACATAGTAAAAAGGAAGTTCTGCGCCCCAATCTTTTCGCCAGCCATCAATTAAGGCTTTCATTTTATAAGTATAATTGACGCGATCTTTTAAAAAGCAATTACTTTCGCCTTGATACCATAAAAACCCCTTTATAGCAAAAGGGATCAATGGTTCTATCATAGAATGATAAAATTTGGCAGGGTCGCCTTCTAAATTTTTGTCTTTGAAATACGCAGAATTAGCAAAGTCTTCCTCATTAATCCAAGGCACAATTCTACTTCCAGGAATAGATGAAGCAATAATTCCCACTGGAACATTTAAATCTTTTTTGATTTCTTTAGCGAAGAAATAACCTACGGCAGAAAAATTCCTTAAAGCGTCACCTTCTGCAATATCCCATCCTTTATGCGTTGGCGATGGCTTAATCAATTCTTTTCGGTTCACCAAAAACAAACGAATATTTGGATAGTTTGCAAAATCTAATTCATTTATTGGGCTTGGGTTTAAACCTTTAGCTTGCTCTGCATCAACTTTACTATTCTTACGCATGGTATATTCCATGTTTGATTGACCAGAGCATAACCAAACTTCACCCACCAAAATATCTTTCAATATTATTGTGTTTGTTCCTTTGATAGTCATGTCACGATTTTCAAAGCTCGCTTTCAGCGGATTTAAAATCACTTTCCAATTACCCTTTTCATCAGCAATTGTTTGTGCGGATTTATTGGCAAAAGAAACTGAAACTTTTTCGCCAGCATTTGCAGTTCCACAAATCACAATTGGCTTTTTTTGTTGCAGTACCATTTGATGCCCCAATATTCTAGGCAATACCACTTCGGCATTAGCCTGAAAAGCAATGCTTACAAAAAATGCTATGACTTTTAGAAACTTCATTTAAAATTAATTTTATATCTAATGCCTTTTCAACACAACCTCGCCTGCCCTCATGCCGGGCAATGGCATTTACTTTATTCGGTTATTTTTTACTGTTTTCTTTTGTCCTCATGAGTGCTTCGCTATTTTTCATTTCTTGTTTATTTTTCTTGTTTGATGTTCAAGAGTGCTTCGCAATTTTTTCCGCAAAGAAGTAAACAAAAAACTCTCGACTACGCCCTTTGCTAAAAAGCAAGTGCTTTTACTCACTTCATCTGTACCGCAAAGTTCTGATGTCGAAACTAAGCCGTACTTTGGTCTGTGCTTGGGCTGGATTGAACGGAAAACAGTCGTCATTTGAATCATCTTAACATTTAATACGTTGTTTTTAAAGAATGAACATAGAAAACAGCTTCTTTTGCTTTCTCACCTGCGTTTTTTAAATCGTAATCTTGGTCTGTTGGGGTTTCTGCATCAGGAAAACGTCTAACTTCTCCGGTTCTAAACATGATTCTGCTGAAAACACTAATAGGTGCAAAATATACCCTCGCTCCTTTTTCCTGTCCGTTTACTTTAATTCTATAAATACGAGTAGTACAATCCAGTTCCATTTCAATTTTATAGGTCTTACCTGCTTCGTAATTCATCACTCCCGAATAACGATAGCCTACTTTTGCTTTTAAAGAACCTTCTGCATCAAAAACCAATCTTAATGCTGGTAAACCTTTATCATCCTGCAATTCTATTTGCAGTTCTCCAGTATTGTTTTGTTTAGGCGTAACTGTGAATGCTAAGTTTAGTTTTTGAGCTGGTTTAATCACTCTTACTGCTTTAGCATAATCAAAAGGATCTTCATCATGTAAAGCCAAAACCTTTTCTCCGTTTAGTTTTTCAATTTGAGTCCTTGCCCAAATCGGTGAAAATAAATTCCACTTATTTAGCTCGTTGCCATGAGGTAATTGGTTAAAATTTTCATCTACAACAGTATTTTCTTCCGCAGTTATTGGAACTGGTACTTTAGCCACCCAAATATCTTCTTTGTTCATACTGTAAGTCAGCCACATGTTATTGTCTGGCGGCACCCCATTTCCTTCTATAATTCCACGTACGTATTGCGGACCGTAGGATTTGTAGTTGCCCCCATATCGCATAAACGAAATTTCTCCGTTTACCAATAATAAATTGGTATAGTTTAAACCATCTACACTAGTAGAAACTGCCAAAGGCCACCTAAATTCTGATGGATTATACACCGTTGCAAATTTCCCATCACTGGTTTTTTGTCCCCAAATTTTAGCATTGCTATTGATGAAACCCGGTGCTCTCATTGGGCTGTAAGTCCAAGTTTTACCATCATCGTTACTTTGAGAGGTTAATGCATGTTTCCAAAAACCCATTACTTTTCCGTTTGGTAAATGGTAATAGCTAAAAGCTTTATATTCCTTTTTTAGTGGAATTAATGGATCGTCTCTATCAGCTTCTTCTACCCATTGTTGCATCATTAGTGGAGTAGCCATCAATTCATCGCAAGCTTGTTTAAATCCCTTATCTTTTGATGAAGTATAAAATGGGTAATTAGACTGTTTCTTATCCCAATTTTTATTGTTTCTGATGAAATAAATAGGTCCGTAAGTACCATCCTTATAAACTTCTCGCACTACTCTTCCAATTCCTTTCCCGTCATTTGGATCGTCTTTTAAATCCATCGCGATACCGTAATATCCTAGCGTTAATAAACGTCCATTTTTAGCCGTATAAAAACCCATTCTTTGGTGCATTACTGCATATAAATTGTTAGCTACGCCAGGATAACCTTCCTTTTTATAACCATCGGGGATTTTATAAGGAGGAAATAATACTTCTGGATTAGTCCAATTTACCCCATCTTTTGAGGTTAACATTAAGGTTCTGCCCGGAGCAATATGTTCGCCAATTGGGTCGCTTAAATATTGTAAGTAAAAAGTATTGTTCCAATAAGCTAAAAGTGGTTGATGATTGTAAGTCCAATTGTTTCCGCCTGCCCATTCTGGATGTTCTCTGTTAGCTCTAAAAACCTGTATATTATGTACTCCAATTGCTGACTGCAACTGCCCATGGTGATAATCTACATTAGACAAAGTGCTGCCTGTATATTTAACTGTATCCTGCGCAAATAGAATTTGAGCAGATAAAATCATCATTAAAAAAAATATGCTATTGTTAAGTCTCATCTACTTCTCCTCCGTTTTCAGGCTTTTTTTAAGTCTCTTTAAAAATGATTTCTTAATCGGAATAATGGTTCCGTGTTTATGTCCTTCTGGTATTGCTATTTCTGAATTGGCATCTGTAAAAGTTTTAAAATCGGCAGTTTTTACAGCGCCATAACTTTTATCCTGATAGGAATCGAAATAGATTAACCAGCCATCTTTTACTTTTACTACTGCAGGACCTTCCGTAAATTTTTTGGTATATGGTGCCGATACATCTTTAAATGGCCCGAAAGGATTATCGGCGAAAGCCACTTTTAAATTACGCTCTGGACGGGTATTGTCTTTTAAAACCAATGCATAATCTTTTATCGCTCGTTTTACAATTACAGCATCAATCACACTAAAATTAGGGTCGATGAATAATTTTGTAGGGCTAAAAGCTTTAAAATCTTTGGTGGTTGTGTAATACATCCGGTGGTTATTATTCTCTTCCTCAGCTCCTTTTGGAAAACGGAATGGAATGGTAGAAGCCCAAATGATGATGTATTGTTGATCCACATCGTCATAAAAAAGTTCTGGAGCCCAAACGTTTACCGTAGTTTCTTCATGCTGCATTACTGGGAGGAATTCTTGTTTAGACCAATGAATTAAATCTTTGGAACTGGCATAACCAAAACCTTTATCCCCTTTCCAGCTGCTGGTCCAAACCAAATGGAAAGTTCCATCAGGCCCTTGCACCATGGATGGGTCACGCATAACTTTTTGTTCTCCTACTTCGGGTTTTAGAAAAACGCAGTTAAAATCTTTCCAATGGTAAGCATCTTCACTATAAAGCATTCGCAAACCTTCGTCTGCTGGTTCGTGAAATGAGGTAAACAAATACGCTTTTTGATTGCATGTGCTAAAAAGAAATGCTGTAGCAATTAAAATATATATAGCTAACCTCATCGCTGAGGCCTTTTCAGCATAGGCTTGCCTGCCCTCATGCCGGGCATGGCATTTACTTTTTTTCCGTAAAAAAGTAAACAAAAAACTCTCGACTGCGCCATTTGCTATGGAAGGAAGTACTTTTACTTTGTTCATCTGTACCGCAAATGCCAAGGTCGAAAAAAAAGTGAACTTTGGGCTGTGCTTGGGCTGGATTGAACGTAAAAAAGTCAAAACTCGCATTATATACTTTCTAAAATTAACACCCAATCATTTCCATCTTTTACTGTTCCCGGAGGATTGAAAGATTTTGTTCCTTTGTTTTCAAATTCTCCAATTGCTGTTTCAGAACCGTCAGCTGGTTTAAACCATGATGCTTTCACATTTTCACCTTCAATTTTTCCCATATTAATTTCTAAATCTCTACCCGTCCAAGTGTAAATGAAAGCATAATCTTTTCCTTTAGTGGCTACCAAATAATTATGTTTTTCTTTTTGATTAGCGATGATGGATTGATCTGGAATCCTTTCGAAATAAGGTTTAGAGAGCATGAGTTTTTTAAGATGTTGCATTTGTCCAGCACCAGCATCGTTTATCGCTTTAGTATAATACTCCCAATTGCGGACACCAAAAGCTCCTGAACCTTCGTTTGGTTTATAAAATTGCATCACAGCATTGTTTCCATAAGTAAAACCTGCTGCTCCGGCAAACACCGACCAATAACCGTATCTTCTTACCGCTGCATCCGTCCAGCGAACTTCTAAAGAATCATGCAAGCCTTCTGGAATACCTTCATAACTTGGCTCGGCATCTAAGGTTGGTTTGGTAGGTTTTAAATTGTAATCTTCAAAAACATGTTTCCAATTATCTTCACCATAATGACGTTTTTCGTTTTTGGAAGTATCTTGATTGTATCTTCTATGTCCGGATTGGAAAGTATTGAAATCTAACCATTGCTCTTTATGAAACCACTCCGAAGAATTGGTTCTACCTCTTGGATGGAAAGTCATTAAATGTAAACTATCTCTTGATTTAATGGTTTCACCCACGGTTTGCCACACTTCTTGATATTCTGAACCTTTAATATCTCCACCATTCATCCAAATGATATTGGGTTTTTTCCCAAATCTATCTACCAAAAAATTAGCATATACTTTTGCTTCTTCAGGTTTTACTTTCCCGCTTTTAACAGCAGTTCCCCATACGTTTACAAATGCAATGTAAAGATTCCTTTTTGCCGCTTCATCTATGACGTAGTTGACATGATCCCAATAATCGTACTGAAGGCTGTCTTTAAAATCATCTCCTTTAGTCACATTTACAGAGTCGATTTTCTTATTGATTAAAGCCAAATCGCCGTAAAAATTAGCCACCTCTAAACTGTGTATTCCCATTACCTGGATTACGTTGAACCCTTTCTTTTGTCTATCGTCTAAATAGGCGACCGCTTCTTCCCGAGAAAGCTGTTTAAACAATAACCAACCCGTATCACCCAACCAAAAAAACGGTTTCCCATCATTGGTTTCAAAATATCTTCCTTCTTTGTTGATTTGCAAACCCATTTCGGCAACTTGCTCTTTTTGCTTGCAGGACGCAATGAGGAAAATCAGCCCGAAAAAGAATAAGCTAATTTTTACAATTAGTCTCATCTTAATCACGTCGAGGTTTACGAGACTTCTCACAAGCAAGGTAAACTCATAGAACTTAACACCTATTAGTGTGATGTCTCCTATCGTCGACATAACACTCGTCTTGGCGTTATTGAAATAAGATAAAAGCGGAATCTCTGTTTTCATTGGTTTTAGTTTTGATGAATCCATAAAACAGCGGTGCCATTTCCGGATTTTTTAATGCTTTGTGTTTGTTTAGTTAATTTTTGTGCAGAAATAATTTTGCCTGAACCTGGATTAATCCAAGTTATAATAGCCGATTTTGGAAGATTTAAATCAGCAGTACTGACATCGGCATCTGCATAAATAATATATTCGCCACGTTTATTTGCTAAGACATAATCTTGATTTTTAACTGATATAGGAAGCATGCTGCTTGCCGATTTTAAAAACTCATTGTCCTCTACTTTTACATTGGTAAAAGAACCTCCAGCCATAAACGCTGCCCAGCTGTAAGAAGGATAATTATCACCAGAATACATCACTGCTTTATCTGGGTATTTCTCACGATACTCTTTAACCGCTCTGTAAACTTGTTCAAAAGAAGTTTTCTTTGGTTTAAACTGACGGGCTTGCTGACGTGGCGCCAAATTTTGTCCGCCCAGTGGTGCATAAGCAGAACCATCTGCTTGGTAATGCCAATATCTAATGTCGATGACATTGATGGTGGATGAAAGATTTGGATCTTGTAGAATGGCATCTTGCACATCTTTAGTGGTACTTAAACCAATAAATGCTTTATTACCCGTTTCTTGCTCCCAATCTTTAATGGTTTGTAACCAAAACTTAGCGAAATTTAAAGGACCAGTATATTCTTCGCTGATAAATTGAATAACTGAAGAATTGCCCACAAAATTATTTAAGCATTGCCTAATGTAAGCTTTATGCAGCGGGGCTCTTTGTGGATGGGTTTCATCATAAAACTGATCGGCTAAAAAAAGCCTTTTATCTCCGGCATAAGGAACAGGCTCTAAAAAACCTGTGGAATTAATGTTATTCGCGGTTCTCCAAGGAAAATCTGCATAATGTGCACCAGCTTCTATGATGTTGTGCTGAAAATAGTTTTGATGGATGAGCACCAAACCTTTTTCATCAGCCAAATTCGCAAATTGTTTCAATCGTCCCCAGTACCAAGGATTGTATTTGGTTAGATCGTATTTGGAAAGTCCGTCCCAAGCAGTTCCTTGACCACTTCTTGCAAATGGCAATTCGTAAAAAGGAGCCCACACTTCACCGCTCATTCTGCGGATGCGTTCATGGTCGTCTCTTCTTCTATCATACCATAAACCGTAGTTTTGTTCTACAATTAAATCCGATTTTTTAAGCATGGAATCTGTTAGTTGCTCTAAATCATCGGTTAAACCATGCCCTATTCGTCCCGGAACATATCTGGTGAGTGCTGGTCTGGCTTTGGTAATATCATCTCCTTGGATACCGCCTGTCCACCATGGCACACTTAAACGACCGCCCACCAAAACTTGGTTATCTTTTACTAACCAACCATTTTCAATTGTTAAATATTTGGGAGGAAATCTTTGACCATAAAATGGTTCCTCATAAGTTATATTTTTAGCGATTACAGGAATTAGATTTCTAACTGATGCACTGTCAATAAAATCTTCTAATTGAGGTATTGGATAGGCAGCAGCCAAAGTCATTTGTCTAGCTTGTTCTACAGTTGGACTGCTGGTGGCTTCAGAAATCTTCTCCTGTAATTGTGCCCTTTTAGACACATCCTTTTTTAGCCTTTCGGCGAGTTGGGCGTAATATAAGCTACGTGGTGTAATGTGTTCATTAGAAAAATCCCAAAAGCCATCTCCTTGAAATTCGGACCAAGTACCAAAAGCCCAATTTTGAGCTGTAGGTGGTTTAAAATTATAAATTCTTGATGCAGAGCACTGCCAAAATACGCTATTGGCAGCTGTCCAGCCTGCACCTCTGGCATCCTGACCAATATTTTGGTAGTTTAATGCGTTTCCATCAATATTAATCACATCAAACAAAACTCCTGATGCCCAAGTATCAATTGCTCCGCTATAGCTAAAAGGCAAATAGGCTTTGCATTGTACAAAAGCATTTGGCCCTGGTGCTAAATAGCCCACTGCAAAATCGTGGTAACCATATTCGGAATATAAGCGTTGAAATAAAGTTTGCTGTCCATTTGTTTGAAAAGTATAGCGACGTTGTCCACCAATCTCAGAAATTGGCGCTAAAGATTTACAATCTTCTACAGTTATACATTTTCCAGTAGCTAAAACATTTACTGCCGAACCTGCAAAATGCTTAAAATTGGTTTGACGTACCCAAGCATTTTCGGTGTTTTCTATGGTGATGGCCATCCATCTATGGTTTTCATCTTTCGGATTGCTTTCATCATAAGTAGAAATGAGTGATAAATTTTCGACCCCTACATTTTCTATTCTTCCGTTCCACTGATATTTCTCAATATATCCCCCACCAAATTTTTGATCTAATGCAGTGGTAATTGGCGCATCAATGGTTATTTCATTTCCATTGTTGGCGGTAATTGTTCTGTCCCAAACCACATCTTCTTCTCCCGGTTTCCAACCTAAAGAAGAAAGATCGCCTCCAAATGACCATGTTTTAGTGGTATCTAACCAAGCTGCTGTAGAAGGACGGGTGAGCATAATTCTATCACCAACTTTAAAATTGTTAGCGTTTGCCAAATGAAAGCTCATGGCATTTACAGGAACATAAGCATCTGTAATTTCAGTTTTATGAGCTAATTTTAAATCATTGATTCCATAAACACGGATGAGCGTTTCTCGATCTAAACCCGCACCAGTAATGGTAGTTTCGTTGACGCCACTCCCTCTTATAACTATTCCCGAGGTTTGAATTTTTAGCTGACCTAAAACTTCAAAATCTCCTTTTCCTAAAAGAACTGTTCCACGAAAACCATTTTTAGCTAGCGGAAGTCTAGCTACATAATCAATTGCATTTTGGATTCGCTTTGTGGCATCTTCTGTTTTTGAAGCAACTGTAATTTTAACAGGAACATTGGGGATTTCCTCATTCCCGGCTTGATAACCTGCATAAGAAAAATCAGGAATTCGATTTCCTTGAAAATCAGGAATAAAATTTAGCTCCCCATTTTTTTCAAAAGTGAGCGGCTTAAAGACTTCGATTTTCTTTTTTTGTGAAAAAGCCTGCTGTTGAACGCACAACAGACAGCCTAAAATCCACACATTAATTTTTATTTTTTTACTAAAAACAATCACTTACGATCCTTTTAAAGGTTTTATTATTTAGCAGCAGGTGTTACTGTTTTAATATTTACCAAACTATTCAGATAATTTTCAATATTACTGTATCCATTTGCTGCAATAGCTCTTGAATCATTCGAATCTTTAGGATTTAAACCATTTTTTTTCTCATAATCATCCGGAATACCATCATTATCTTGGTCTTTATAAGGCTTACCAGCATATACCGGATAACCACCAACTTGGTTTATATCTGTGATGATTCCTAATTTGTAAGAATCTAATTCCATTCTTCTGTGTTTAAACTGAGAAGTAGGAGCTACTACGTTTGCAGGTGATTCGATTTTTCCGGTTTTGGTTTGATTAATAATTCGAACATCAACTGCATCACGAACTGGTAAATTTGCGCCTACGTTTTCTAACACATATTCTTTTGCTTTATCGGCAGGTAAAATGGTAACATGAGCCATTGGCATAGGTTTTTTAACTCGCATAGCTGCAAAATAGGGCTTTGCTTCGTCATAAGACATTTCACTACCTTTTTTGTTTTCTATCTGAATGCCGCCATTCCAATTGTCTCGAGTTACTTTCTCGTTCCCTTCTACAATGTTTCCTTCAACATGAGCTCTACCAAAAACAACATAAGGTAATTTACTGCGGCCAGCTTCTGGTTTTAAAATTCGGTATGAAATGGATTCGTTTTTTGGTGTTGCAGGACCTGGTTTATAATAGTTATTTACAATATTGTATAAAGCGGTATAGTCTCCACCATCGGTAGAACGGTGCACCCAATTAAAAACTACGTTATTTACAAAGTTAAATATTCCGTTCCATCCTATTGATGGATTTCTCCCTGCGTTGTTTGCCCAAAGATTTCTGGTAAACATACAATTCTCGCCACCTAAGGTACTTCCGAATGAGTGATTCCAAGTATCTAAAGCTTCGGAAAAAATAGAATTTTGAATGGTAATATTTACTGTAGGAAATTTCTCTTCGGTTTTTCCTGTGCTATCGTTATACATGTGACGATACATTGACATATTTTCGTCTAATCCCCAGCTTGCAGATACGTGATCAATCATAATGTTACCAATTGGATTACCGCCTATGGCATCATCTCTCCTACCCACCCAAGTATCTCCACGTCTGAAACGCATAAACCTTACTACTACATCATGGGTATTGATCCAGAAAGATTCTCCTGCAATACAAACGCCATCGCCCGGTGCACTTTGACCAGCAATGGTCATATATGGAGCTCTAACAATTAAAGGTGTTTTTAATTTAATAATCCCTGAAACATTAAAAACCACTATTCTGGCTCCACCTTGTTCACAGGCTTCACGTAAAGAACCAGGTCCACTGTCGTTTAAATTTTTAACCACAATTACTTTTCCCCCACGGCCTCCAAAAGAATAAGCACCTCCACCTTCTGCTCCGGGAAATGCCAATAAATCTGATTGAGGCAAATCAGTTGGGCGATGTGCCCATGGTACGTAAGGTTTGCCCATTGCCTCTTCTTGTTTGATCATAGGAAGAGCCTTAAGCCACGCAGAATCTGAGTGAGACACAGCTGCATCCATCAATTCTTTACTCTTTTTTTGATCCTCCGCAGATATTGAAGGGTACTGAGCAAATAAGTTAAAACAAACGAACATCAGCAAAACTGACAATGAATAATTTTTCATATTATTAATTATGGTTTATAATTTTTCAGCTTAAGCTGAAGTTGGTATTTACTACAATTGATATAGTATATGATTAATCAAATTTAATAAGCTTTTTCTCGGTTTATTAGTGAAATTTTCACTAAAAATTATAGTATCTTACCATAAACTTTAACATTTGTGTCTCTCATTCTTTTATTTTGTGTAATTATTGAATGGGGCCTTTTTTATATACTCCCTTCTAATCACTTAAAATTTGAGAAACTTTTTAGGATAACCAATTACACCTAAATTAATTATGAAGATTCTTTAATCAATTTGTTTATTTCATGATTTTATAATACTTCTTAACTAACATTTTAAATTTAAAATGAACAGTTTGAAATATAAGTTTAACTTGGCTTTAATTAATCATATATGAATATGATATTCAAATATAAAAAAATAATTTTTCAATCCTACTAAATTATGAAGTAAAATTATCATCAAAATAACTTGATATTGGTATAATTACCAATATAACTGCAAGCATGAAAATACCTTGCTTTTCTTCAGGGTATTTATCTTTCCATAAATTCCCAGTAGAGCGAGAAGTTTTTGGACTCGATTTTAGAAAGACGACTTAGCTGATAATCGTTTAGATATTTTAGGTAATGGTTATTCCGTTTACTAACTACCAACACATCAGACTTTAACATTTGTATTACACCCTACTTGATTTGTCCCATATTAGGTCTTCATATTTTTTTATCAACGCTTGCATAGATATGCCCCTGAAGTTGCGGATACAACATTGTTGGGTTAAATAATATGATGATAAAAAAACAAATAGAAGATTTTCATTAATTAAGTGCGAAGTTAATTTCAATATTAGTTAGCGTTTCTTCTAAGAGCGCAACTGTGATTTTAGTGTTTTTTATTGAAACGGAATATTTTAGAAAATACCCAACCCCTTTCAGAGTTAGGTATTATTCGAATTTATTGCTGACTATTTCTTCATTTAAAAGTTTTTTATACCTAAAGCTATTACAAAATAGCAATTAACTGATTGTATCAACGTTATTGCCAAGATTGCGGTAATTGATTTTTTCCTGCGGATTAGTGCCATTCAGGTATTCTTCCACATTGGTATAACCGTCGCCATCAGCATCCATAGCGCCATCTTTAGGGTTTTTAGGGTCGAGATTATTTTTAATTTCCCATGCGTCAGGCATACCATCGCCATCACTATCAACAAGTACTTTAGCGGGATCATATGATAATTTAGGATATCCGCCTACCTCTGATATTTCTTTAATAATACCGGTTTTAGTCGTGGTTCTTCCTGTGCGCACCATTTCTGTAACACGGGCATCTACAGCATCACGTTTAGGTAAAGTTGCCCCGGCTTTAGCCAATACAGATTCATAAGCAGTTCCGGCTGTTTGGTGTGGAGCTACCGGCCATCCTACAAAAGGGGTATTTACACGAGCAATGTTTTCAGACATACTATCATCAGAAATTATCGATGCTTTTGTCTCTTTGCTACGCATACCCGCCCAATTGTTAATGTTCAATTGTTGGTTTCCTTCCATAATATTACCCGCAACATACCATTTGCCCGGTCGATTTTGTTCTTTAGGATACCAATCACCTTCTTTCCATGCGCTTCCAGGAGAGTACATGCTACGTTGTTCGATACGAGCAAAAACTGCCCTTATATTTTCGTTTGTTGCAGGACCTGGTTTGAAATAGTTATTAATAAGATTCACCATAGAGGTTTCATCTCCTCCATCTATTGAACGATGACCCCAGTTAAAAATAACGTTATACCTGAAATCAAACGGACCAGACATCCCAATTGAAGGATTTCTAGCAGTATTAGATGCAAAAAGATTGTGGTGAAATGTTGAAGGATCTCCTCCCCATGTACCACCAAAAGCATGCCCTCTGGCATTAAGCGCTTCGCTAGAAATAGTCCACTGAACAGTGACATTCTGTGCAGCATCTTTTATTTGAGTTTTGCCATCAAAAGACGGCCTCATGTGGCGGTAAAGAGAAATATTTTCGTCCATTCCCCAACTTGTAGAGCAATGATCAATAATGATGTGATGATCCGGATTACCTCCAATATTATCATCTCCCTGACCACCAACCGGTACCCCACGTCTCACACGTAAGTGACGAACAATAACGTTATGTGTATTTATATTTAATGTTCCTGCAATGCAAACGCCATCTCCGGGAGCAGACTGCCCAGCAATAGTAATGTCTGGATGATTGATATCAAGGTCGCTATCTATTTTAATGGTTCCAGCAACACGAAAAACAACAATCCGTGGTCCTTTAGCCTCTAAGGCTGCCCGAAAGCTACCTTGTCCGCTATCGTTAAGATTGGTAACAGCAATAACTTTCCCCCCACGCCCTCCGCTGGTAAACATTCCGCCGCCCCATGCTCCTGGAAAAGCAGGGATAACTTCTTCTGGCAAACGAGTTGGGTGAGGAGGTATTTGTCCCACTTCTGGAGTGTTGCTTTGTGCATATAATTGCGCATTAGAACAAAAAACAGCAAGTAAAAGCAAACTCGTAATTAGCATTTGATAGCATGCTATTGTTTTCGATCTTTTGATCCAAAAACTTGCTAAAAAGGGTTCACATTTTGAATCAGCCTGTGTTGTTATTCCTGCATTAGCAGTAGAAAAACCGCCTACTAAAGCATCTTTTTTTGTGTCAAGTGTAATCTTTTTCATTTATTTTTTTATTTATTTTAGTTACTAGCAAACGATATTCAAAATAAGCAGATATATGCTTGATTGGTAAAGTAGGGATGAGACCCATCTCAAAACAACTTTAACATGCTCAGTAAAGATTTAAACCTACTGAAAAAGGACATTTTCTTACTAAACCAACATATTTGTAATCCTTTAATTATTTAATGCCTGTTTCTTCTCTATCTCCTCTGTTGCTTTTCTTAAATCATAACCTTCTGCAGAAAGATAATTATTAGCTCTTCCACGGTATTTGATAAACCATTGGTTTCGCTCCCGACTTGTTAATACATTCAAGGCATTCTCCCTTGCCTCCAATAAGTATTGATAAACTTTTGCTTTCTGCACTTCGGTAAGATTAGGCAATAGTTCTTGAAAACGACTAAACTCTGTATGAAGTCCATTAGCAGTCATCTCATTTTTTACTATTTCTATTTGGGCGCTATTTAACCAGCTTCCAAGTTTTGTTAAATAAATTGTTCTCTGTTGATCTAGCGCTGCTTTGTGCTGCTCCCAAGCTTTTGCAGCTTCTTTATCTATCTCTTCTTTGCTTTTCGCTAATGAATCTATTACCATTAAACGGTTTTTCCATTGCTTATTCAGCTCCCCTATTTTCTGATATTGATAGGCAACTAAATTTCTTACCGATTCTGCTTTAGCTTTATCCTGTAAATTAAGTACTTGAATAATTTTATTGGATTGCGTAATTTCTAAAGAAGTTGACTTCGTATCTCTTCTCTTTGCCCAATCGTCTCCCTCTTTTTTTAAATCATACCCCTCAGCAGATAATTGATTGGCAATTTTTCCTTTATATTTATTAAACCAAGCATGCTTTTCTTTAGATGAACCACCATCCATAGCCTGTTCTCTTGCCGCTATCAGATTAGCCCAAATCATTTCCTGTTGCTGATGAGTTGCATAAGGTAACATTAACAGGTAATTGGCATAAGTAAGTGGAACGGTATGGTAAGTCATCCCATTTTTAACCTCTTCAACCTGATCTTTAGAAAGCAGCTGATTTAAACTGTAGATATAGTTTTGGTGCGAAACTTTAACAGCCTCATCTGCCTTTGCTTTAATTGACGCTGTCTTTGCTCTGTTATGCTGGATGTCCTGATCTCTTTTTGAATGAATAGCGTTGAGTGTAGCGTATTGATTTGCAACTAAGGCTTTCACTTTTTGCGCCTTTACAGTGTCTGAAAGGTGTAATTCTACCACTATTTTAGCTGCCCTTACATTAGCAATTAACTTATAGTCATTGTCCTGAGCAATAGTATTTGTAAATAATATGAAGAGGAATATGATTGGAATAAGTGTTTTCATCATGGATTATAGTTTATTTATTAAAAATTTACTTTTCTGTTCATGTTGTTTTTATATTTAACAGTAAAGTGATATTTTACTTAAATAAAAGAGGCTGTCTTTTTGAGACAACCTCTTTTATAAATTTTAATTTATAGAATTTACCTTTGTACCTTTACACTAATGCTCAGGTAATCTCTACCTTCATAATCCTTAGCAACTGCATTTACTAGTATACAACCATACTTTCCTTCGGGTGTAACAAAATAAACTATATTACCAGCTGACAAAGCCGCTGGAGAGGTTGTAGAAGCAGTACCAGTAAGATTTGGATTGGCGCTTCTTGCATTAGATTCAATTATACTGGAAGAAGTTAAAGTGTAAAGGAATATATTAGTCCCTCCAGATCTTATAGTACTAAACCTCGTAGCTCTTTTAGTCCATGTACTAACATCATAAACTGTTAACGGATTAGGTGTTCTATCTAAAGCATATAAGTTGTAAACAAACATATTTTGTCGTGGTGGAACGTCTTGTCTTCTCCAAATTCCAAAATCAATAGCTGCTGAATTTGAGAATCCATTGGTATAGCTAAAAGTTGTGCCTTGAGCAATAGAATAAAAAGAAGGACGAATTTTTTCTAAAGTATCTGGCGCATAAACAAATCTATTAGCCAAAAAAGTATAGCTTGGTCTTCCTTCTATAGTAACACTTTTATAGCCATCGCCAATAAACACGTTCTTACTATTTGAGGCAAAAACACGATAGGTTGTTTTACCATCACGCTGCATTCTGAACTTCAGAACTCGGGAATAACTCCTTCTTTCTGCTTCATTTGTTATAGGTGTAACGGTACGTTCCGGACTATTTCCGCTTGCGCCACCTACTTTTTCAACAGTAATAAAATACATGTCTTCCTCGGCAGAGTTTACAGTATAGTCTATATAAACGCTATCACCATCATTAACTAGTTTATAATCTGTAACACTAAAAGGATGTGTTCCATTATATGTTACAGTAACATCTGTAAACATGTTAAATATATTTTGCGACTCTTTTTTACAGGAAGCCAGCGTAAACAAACCCGCTACTAGGCAGCATAAGAACCAAATATTTTTATTTTTCATTTTTTTATCATTTAAAGTAAAACCATTTCCTTAAATAGCAATCTAGTCTAATGGATCAAAAGTTCCACCTGCCCAACCTATAGTTGGTTGAATGTCAACACCTGTATTTACAAAGTCATTGTGAAAAGTGTAGAAATAATGAAACTCTGGAACATTATAGGGCAAATAATTTGGCGTTACCAAAGTGTATGGTCTAAAGTATTGAAGATAAGTGCTTTTGTTATTAATATTTATGGTTTCCCGAAACATAACATTAGTTGTGGGGTTAACCGCTTCTAATATTGCCTTTGTTGTGGCTCCATTTGCTAGTTCTATTTGTATGGTGGACATATTACCCGCCAGCAAATGCATTTTACGTGTTCTTCTTAAATCTGAATTTCTTTTGTTTTCGAATGCAAATTCAATCATCCTCTCATTCAATATTAAATCCTGTAAAGCTACCCCACTTACATTCCCCAAGCCATAATCATTTGTTCCAGCTTCAATTCCTGCTCTTTGTCTTAATTCTCTAATCAAATTTTTAGCTAAATCAGGACTATTAGTTGCGGCTAAGCATTCGGCATAATTAAGCATCACTTCTGCAAACCTTATTTCTATCCAATCCATTCCATTACCACCAATATTGCCTTGGTATCTTACTACTCCAGGTGATAAACTTGGTGTAGTGAAACGCTTACAATAAACACCTCTTACTGTACCTTCATTAATGGCGGTATTATAAGCCCATTGCTTTCTACTCATGTTTCCACTTAAGGGCCAATTGCTTCCGTTATAAGCTATAGTTGCTTCAAATCGTGGATCTCTGTTTTGCCAAAACATTACAGGATCATAAGTATATGAACCTGACTGTCCTATAGGGTTACCATCTTTCATGGGATAAGCATCCAATAATTTAGTGGTTGCCCTAAATCCTTGATAAGGAGAACCACCTTCTGATGATGGTCTGGAGCGGTATTCTGCGTCATGTCCTCTTCTTTCAATATTATTTGCGTAAGTTCTAACCAAAATTGCTTCTGTATTGGGCGTACCTTCAACTCTAAAAATATCCGCATAATTAGGTAATAACCTATGACCTGCAGCTACAGCAATATCATAAGCTTCTTTATTAGCCTCTAAGGCAGTTTGCCATCTTGCAGCGTCATAAGGATGTTTAGGGTCATTTAATGGATTAAACTGTGGACTAGCCCAATACATTAAAACCTTTGCTTTTAATGCAGCAGCAGCTACTCGATTTATTTTTCCTCTTTCAGTTGCATCATCCCACACAACCCCTTGTAGCATAGTCATGGCATTATCCAAATCACTTATAATAACCTGAAAACATTCTCTTGCACTAGCTCTTCCTTTGATACTACCAATATTTACAGGATCCAAAGGTTCCAATACCATTGGTACTCCACCATAAACTTTTACCATTTCAAAATAAACCATGGCTCTAAGTGCATAATATTGACCTAAAAATCTGTTTTTTAAAGCCTGTGGCATAGTACCTTCAGGAATAAATTTAATCGCATTATTACATCGGGCTATATCAAAATAACGGTTATTACCTGCATTACCTTGATATTGATTTCCGGTATATCTTACATCATGGTTACCCAAATCAGTTGCCATACCTAAGGCATTTCTTGCCCATTGGTCAGCATCAGGGAAAAAGTTTTCATCACTAGCCAAATGAACCCCATATCTATCGGGTATCAAATGAAAAGGAAATGCAGGCATACACACATCATAAGCCCGGTTTAAATGCATTTGAACAGAACCCTCAGAGCTCCATATAGCAGCGTCTATTCCATTTCTATCTTGCAATTCAAAAAATTCATCTTTATTTATGCAGGCAGAAAAACTAGCTGCTATTGCGCATACAATAAACGTTTTTCTTATAGTATTTTTATATTGTTTTAACATCACGTAAAAATTATAAGTTTACACTTAAACCAAAAGAAATTGTTCTCAATATTGGATAATCATAAGCACTGGAAGTGTTTGGATCTTTGTAAGGTAGTGGATTTACAATGGTCCATAAATTATTTCCGGTAGCTAATAGTCTTGCACTACCTAAACCTAAACGACTAGCAATTTTAGCCGGAACTTTATAACTTAAAGTCATATTGTTTACACGAATGGTAGTACCATCAACTTCCCAGAAATCAGAATTTCTTGTTAATGAAGGGTCATCAAACCTTGGTAACCTACCTTCCATTGGGTTATCAGGTGTCCATCGGTCTTCCCAAATGGATAATACATTACGGGTTAAAGATGGTGCTATACGAGCTCTACCATCGTAATAAACTTTACCACCAATTCTCGCCGCTATATTGGTACTTAAATTAAAAGACTTGTATCCCAGATTAAGATTAATACCGGTAGCTATAATAGGGTTAATATTATTATTCAATAGTACCATATCCCAATCGTTGATGATACCATCACCATTGGTGTCCTCATAATATAACCAACCCGGTTGAGGAATTTGATTATATAATCTATAATTAGGATTTTGAACCATAAAGGCATCTATTTGCTCTTGTGTTCTAAACATGCCCGAATTACGCAACCCGATATTATTACTATTATATCTACGTGGATCTGTTCCAAAAGCAATCAACCAATTTGGTGGTGTATTGTTAACTAAGTTACCTGGAGCATAAATTGTCCTATCCACCACAGAATTACCATAACTAAAGTTCATGCTAGAATTTAAACTTAAATCTTTACCAATTTTAGCTTTGTAACCTATCGTAAACTCAGATCCCCAATTATACAGTTCTCTAAAATTCAAAACCGGAGCAGTAAATCCAGAATATAATGGAAATTGGTTATTTCCACCTCTATCAAACTGATCATAAGTGTAATTTCTAAAAAACTCAGCTCCTACGTCCAATTTATTATTGAATAAGGACATTTCTATACCCGCATTGAATGTTTGCTTTTTTTCCCAAGTAATATTAGGATTAGGAAAAATACCTGGATTTAAGGAGTTTCCATTATTATTACCATATAAATAACCATTAGACGTGTCAATGAGATACCTTTCTTGCCATAATCTTTGTTCTACTCTGTCATCTCCAGTAATACCATAATTCACTTTAAATTTCAAGAAATTGATAAAGCTTATGTTATCTCTAAAGAAATCTTCCTTACTTACTATCCAACCCAAGCCAATGCTTGGAGATAATCCCCAACGGTTTCCGCTTGCAAAACTTGAAGAAGCATCTAAACGAGCAACTGCCTCCACTAAGTATTTCTTATCTATATCGTAGTTGAATCGACCAAAGAAGGATCTTTTAGTATTCTCATTTATCCTTACATCATTCCTTGTTAGTGTATTATTATCAAAAGCCCACCAATCTTCTCCTCCGGGTATCAACTGGTTGGTCCAGAATACCGAAAGAAATTCATTATTTGATACGGTTTGCTCACCACCAACAGTTAAATCTAAAGTGTGTTTTCCAATAGTTTTAGCATATTGTAAAGTAAAAAAACCTTGGTAGCTATTTGCATCAGCAAGACTTGGGGTAACTCTGGTATTGTTACCTGAAACTGCTTCGAATAAAGGGTTTCCTAAAGGCTGTTGGGTTAATTCATCAGTAAATAACTGTCCGTTATTTCCAAATCTATTAAAATTATACAGATTATAAGGAGGACGGTATTGGCGGCTATTCACACCAGAACTCCCTTGAGACACTTGTACCCTTGCACTTAAACCTTTCAAAAAACTTGGTTGATAACTTAAGCTAGCATTTATGCGGTATCCTCTTGACTTACGGGTATCATAATAACCCGACTGTAGTAAACCAAGCGGATTATTTCCATTATAATTCACTAACATATCATTAATGCTTAATGGAACCCAATCCGGAACAGTTATCATTGATTCGAAAAATGCCGCATCATTCTCTGTTAAATTGTGCTGAGCATTTCTAACACTATGGTCTACATTAAAATTAATATCTGCTTTTAGCCCATTTAATATAGTTGCAGTTAAACCACTTCTAAAAGAATATTTATCAAACTTCATCCCGGCATAATTAGCATTCTCATTTTGATAACTTCCCCCAGCAAAAAAAGTTATTTTATCTGATCCTCCCGAAATACTCATATTATGTCTTTGGGTAGTGGAAGCCTTCCATAATTGGTCATACCAGCTTTCATTATTAAGACTGCTGATATATTCTAAATCTGTTGGACTAAAAAAGTTACTTTGCCCAGCATTATTTACCCTGAACGTTTCATTCATTAAAGAAGCATGTTCAAAACCAGATAGCATATCAGGTGTTCTTGAGGCATCAGAAACGCCTATATAACCATTATAGCTTATACTTGGCTTACCTATTTTTCCTCTTTTAGTAGTAACTAATAAAACCCCTTTGGCACCTGCTGCACCATAAATAGCCGCAGAAGCATCTTTCAGGATAGTCATCGTCTCTATCATAGAAGCATCCAAATTATCAAATATGTCCTTTTCTACTGTAATTCCATCTATTACATATAAAGGATCCTCTCGTCCTCCAGGCACAGTTGGGGATGTAGTTGAATTTCTTATATTTAAACTAATGCCCGAACCCGGTCTTCCTGAAACCTGACTAACCCCCACACCAGCAATACGATTTCTCATAGCACCTGCAATATTAGGTGCTGGTATATCCATTAATTCTTCACCAGTAATAGTAGCTACAGAACCCACAATTTCTGAACGTTTTTTCTCGCCATAACCAGTTATTATTACTTCATCAAGAGAATTCTTTGATTCATTAAGGGTAATATTAATTTCTGTTTGTGCAGCTACTTTAACTTCTCTGGTCTCAAAACCCAAATAAGAAATCACTAAAGTGGAGCCTTCTGGTACGTTAATGGTGAATTTTCCATTAATATCTGTAAGAGTTCCAGAGTTTGAACCTTTTACTTTAATGGAAACTCCTATTAAAGGCTCTCCCTTACTATCGGTTATGGTACCATTAATACTTTTCCTAACAGCTGTTAAATTTTTATTAGTTTTTAAATAATTATCCTTTGCAATTACGCTTTCTTGAAAAGATAAAATAATAAATAAACAAGCGAACGTGGCCCAAAAAGATTTTTTGAGTTGCAGCAAACGCTTATTTGCATTAAGTAAATTTGATTTCATGATTTGCTTTTAACTGTAAAACTTATTTTCTGTGACCAAAAAATATGGTCTAATAAAAAACAAAGCCTAGCCTTAGTTTTCTTTTACAATTAAAGTTTTCAAGTAAATTCTGTTGATTTTAGTTGCATGGTGTTTATGTTTAATTTAGAAATTGGTTTATAATTAATAACTTAAAAATCGGAGAAAAAAATTCCAGCATTGCTGTTTATTATCTGAAGACTTTTAAAATAAAAGTTTATATTGGTTTATATAAATCATATATGAATATGATATTCAAATATAAAAAACATTTTTAAATATTACATTATATTATATTAACATAATTTTATAGCATATAACCTTGGCGACTTATTTAAGTGTACCTCTTTTTCCTATTTAATTCTTAACTCTCAGTTCCTCTGGAATGCTACAATTTGAAAACAAGCTGTTGAATATTTGAATATTATATAAACAACACAGCAACCAAACAAAATATGCCACACACACATACTTTCTTTGTTGGTTAGTTCCTATGTTTATCAAAAAATAAATAAGATTTTCACATACCTTATTCTTTTAAAAATCTGACTATCTTATCCCTTCAATGCCATCAATGTAAAGCTGCAAAACAGAGTTATTACTCTAATATTATTTTCTTTACAAATAAATCGTTTCCTGTTTTTATAGACTTTGCTCTCAAAATAAAAAGGCCTTTATTTTGAAGTGCTATTTTATGTGTTTGATTTGATGACAAAGCTTGCTGTGAGATTAATTTCCCTGAAACATCATAAACATTTAAGTTAGCCGGTTCTTTTAATTCGCCAACTGCAATAAAAACATCACCGTTTGAAGGTATAGGCCAAACACTAAATTCAGTTTCATTTCCCTTTGCTAATTTAATGTCTGAGAATGATTTTGCACCATCTTTATCTACCTGTAATAATTGGTAATAAGTATCTTGGATATTGCTGTTATTGTCTAAAAAGTCATAGTTCAATACTGCTTTGCTGTTTCCTCCTAATCCTTTTGAGTTGATTTTCACACCTAAGTTTATAAATGACTTTCCGTCATCAGATCTTAAAATTTCAAAATGGCTATTGTTATTTTCTTGAACAGTTTTCCAATTTACACTCACTTCCTTTTTATTTTCTCGCTGCGCAGAAAACTCTGTCAAAGTCACTGGTAATAAGGTTAAATCTACTCCCTTTACTACATTTACTTTTTTGGTCATGCTATGTCCCTGGCCATCAGTAACTGTAAAATCAAAAGCGGCTAAACCATTTGCTAAAGGAGTGAATTCAACAATTCCATTATTAACTGTCGCACTTCCGTTAACTATATTACTCACAGTATAAGCAGGTGTTATAGAGAAACCCTTTGATAATTGACTAATATCGATATTTACTTTTTCCCCAGCTACCGATTGGTAATGGGGTTCTGCCATCCATTGAAGGTATTCATCTAAATTAGTCACACCATCTCTGTCAATATCTTGATTGGCATCAGAAAAATCACCAGGAGCAGAATTAGGGCTTGTCCCTTTGATATTTTCCCACCAATCCGGTAAGCCATCTATGTCCGTATCCCAATTTGGGAGTCTAGCCACTGTTGGATATAATTCGAACCCACCAGCATCTGTTTCCGAATCTGGAAAGCCTTTTTTACCGGAGATGCTCCCTGTTACCGTATAAGTTCCATTCAAGGTTTCGTTCACCATTCTGGTATCGTGTAAATCTAAAACAGGTTGATTTACCCCCACGTCAGATAATACCATTTTATAGCCATGATAAGCAGTTTGAGTGGTTACGGGTGCATCAAAAAACGGAGTATTTACCCATGGATCGTAAGTTAAGGCCGGCTGTCCGTTAGACAATGTTACCCTTTTACCAGCCGACTGGTTACTTTCATTAAATCTTCCTGGCATTACGTTTCCTTCAAAATAATACCTTTGAGTACCCTGTCTCACATTTTCATATTGTGCAGTTAAAGCAAAAAACAGGGTTGTACCGGCGCCGGGTTTATAATAATTATTAACAAAGTTAACCTCATAAGAGCCGCCATCAGTAGCTCTGTTGCCCCAATTATAAACAACATTATTTCTGATATCTAATTGACCATCAAAAAAGCCGCCCGGATTAAGACCACCACCTAAACTCCAGTTTCTACCATAGTTATGCGCTAATAAATTATGGTGAAAACTTCCTTTTTTACCACCAATAGTGGCTGCATAACCATGTTGAGCACCAGCAGGATAATTTTGATGCCCTGCGATATTTAGTGCTTCAGAAATTAAGGTGTTTTGTAAGGTAATATTTTTAGCCCCTCTTGAACTAAATGCTTCATCAATTGTCCAGCTGATGGAACAATGATCCATGATGCTATTATTGCCGTTCATTCCCATACCATCAGCTGTTGGGCCTGAACCCAAACGTAGTCTTACAAATCTGACAATGGCATCATCTGCACCTATGCCAAAGGGAGATTTTCTAATACAAATTCCTTTTCCTGGGGCAGTTTGCCCGGCAATGGTGACATACCTGTTACTCAAAACCAATCGAGATTGCAACTGAATTACCCCACCGACATTAAAAACAATGGTTCTTGGTCCAATATTATTGGTTACCGCTTCTCTCAAACTACCGGCACCACTATCATTTAAATTTGTCACATAAACCACTTTACCACCTCTTCCTCCACGAGCAAATTGACCAAAGCCCTCAGCACCAGAAAAAGCTAATTGCCTTGTACGGAACAACCAAACATCACCTTTATAAGTTTGATCAGTACTAACCTCATCAATTCTCCAATAATAGCTATCCATACTGTATAAATTTCCTACTGCGAAAGTGGTATCTAATTTTGTTTGATTACCCTTATAAAAACTAGAATTCCGATTGGCATTAGCAACACCAAGAGAGTCTGTTCCAAAATATATATCATGAGAAATAGCTGATGGAGAAGATTCCCATTTAAGGGTATAACCAGAACCATTTGATACGTCTAAATATTGGTTCTGACTTACTGGATCTATAGCTCTGGCTTTCTTACCTACATTGACAACATTTAAATAAATTCCGTTGATATACATATTTTTAACAGGCTGGCTTCCAGAAGTTTCTGCCCTGTAAGAGATAACAACATCTTGTCCATCAACAGCAGTGATTTGTAAATCTGATGTGCTTACTTCTGTTATTTTCTCTAATCTTATGGATGGGACTAAGTCGTTAATCTTTAATACATTATCTACATATACGTCAATTGGACAAGCATTGGCAGGTATAATGTTATCAGTAACATTATGAAATGTTGTGAGATTATGAATTCCGGCTGGAAGTCCCTTAATAATTAGGTCAATTGAAGCACCAACCGCAAAATCACCATCTTTAACAAAAACACCATCATTAGTGAATTTAGCTTCAAAAGCCCCTGCTTGTACAGATGAACTGTACCAAGTTGGTGATAGATTGACCCCGCGGGGTCCTTTTCTTAATATAAATGTTATACCATTTGCTAATAAGGTATCGGTAATAGGTTTGGTTACTACCCAATGAACATGGGAAGTATTTGGAAAATCATATTGTACCTGCTGCGCAGGCCTACCATTCATATTTAAATCTATTTTAATTATAGGTGTTTGAGATTTAAGTGTATTTGTAAAAAGTAGGATTACGACACTAGCCAAGCCAAGCTTTGCAATTAGCTTTTTGTTAATCATAAAAAGTTTAAGAATGGTATATAATTTATAAAATTAAATAACGCAATCAATTTCTTTATATATGATATTATCATTTAGTTATGAAATATTATGATTCAACTTGTTTTAACTTTATAAATACACAACACTTTAGAAAAAAACCACCATTTTAAGATAGTCTGATATATAAATCTCAAATATTACTTTTCAATATTAAAACTAAGTTTGATTTTCAATATATTAGTTACCTTTTTCAGCCTTCTCCTTCTTAATTCTTGCTTGCCATTCTCCTCCAGCCTTTTTCATATCAATGCCTTCCGCAGATAGATAGTTGTTCACTTTACCTTTATATTTACCAAACCACGCATGCTTTTTATCGGAAGATTCTGCATCCATGGCATGTTCTCTGGCTTCAACCAACCAAATATAAATTTGATTTTTTTGCTGTTGCGTTAAATTGGGAAGCATTTCTTGATAGGCAGCAAATGTTAGCGGAACTACTCCATAAGTCATCCCGTCTTTTACGCCAATAACCTGCTCTTCATTTAAATTTTTATTTAAATTTTTGATGTATTGAAGATGTAAGCGGTCAATTTTATTTTGAGTCCATTGTTGTATTTTCTCTGTTTTTTTATTCTTTGCGAATTTAGTAAGTTCAGTTTTTGCTTTTAGATCACCTAACTTGGCATCTCTAGCCATATAAACATCATTTAAATCCATGTATTGATTGGCTATAATGTTTCTTACCTCAATTTCTTTTTGGGGATCTTTTATGTTTAATTTCTCTACAATCTTCCATGATCTTCCTTTAATTGACTTTACATAAACCGTATCACTTCTTTGTGCCCTAGCCATGAAATTTACTCCTATTAAAAGTAAAATCAGCAATCCTAATTGTTTATAGTTTTTCATTTTCACTCTGTTTTTAACTTAACACAACATCTCCACAAAAATTAACTTTTATTCCTAAATCATTAAATACCGCTGCTTTAATACGACAGCATTTATGAGCTTCTTCCTCATTTGTTGTATAAACAACCTGAATGTGATTGGCTTTATGTCGTCCCATCATTTGGTCTTGACTAACTCCTTTCAATACTGCGTTCATGATTGGCCATTGTGAAGTAGTCATATTCCATCTTCTTTGCACTTCTTCTTCTGGTAATTCAACACATTCACCTACTCCAATATCACAGCATAAATGGTTATTCATTACATAAATGCGGCTCCATACAATTGCACCTGGCTTGCTCACCCCTTTTAAACTTCCACCACCCAATCTGAAATACATTTCAGGTTGACGTTCGCTACTTGCACCTTTGTATCCGCCTATAAAATGTGCTGGCGGCGCTGCCCCACTTATCAAAAACACCCAAACAAATTCATCCACTCCATTGATAGCGTATTTTTCACCATAACGTAAGTCATGTAAGGTATTTTCTCCAGCTAAACCTAATTGACGCCATAATTCATAGGTAATTAAACCATCAATTCCAGCACACTCATCTACTTCGTTAAAATGCGGTAAAGCTTCATTGGCATATAATTCCTTTCCTTTTTCATCAAAAACTGGAGGCCTGTCTTGATTATTTAATAAACCTTCCACTAAATCGCTGGCTGGCACTAAATCTTTTAAGCCTTGTTGGTATTGTATTCCAATAGTGCTGCAACCAAATTCATCAGCAAGTCTTAAGGCAGCAATGTACATTTTACACTGTATTAATGTTTGTGCTTTGGTTAATTCGGTGGCTTCATTATTTCCCCAATTAAAATGCATTCCTTTAAGCAATAACCATTCTAATATCAATTCTACTTCCTCATCTTTAACAGTCAACATCTTTGCATATAAAGTAGATTGAGATAAACGTTCTTTAAATATTCCTGTTGGATGTAATAAATGATCAGGAACAATGGCATTAAACATCCCCATGCAACCTTCATCAAAAACACCCATAATTGCTTTTTCTGATCTGAAGTTTTCTGCAAACTCATTTGCAAAGGTAATTTCTGAGAGGGGCAACATTTTACTATTAAAAGGCTTTACATGATCTTCATCATGCTTAATCTCTCCATGTTTCATCCATTGCTTTAAACCATTAATAAAAAATTCGTCTTTAAAATCTTTGCTCCATAAAGTACTGTAGTTTACACCTGCTTTGGTTAAAGAGCCATTCAAATTTAACATCCCTACCAAACCCGGCCATTGTCCGCTCCAGTTTGCCAAGGTTAAAATTGGCCCCTCATGTGTAGTTAAGCCTGCCAAAACGTGATGTGAATATTGCCATACACTTTCTGCGATAATTACTGGTGCAAAAGGAACTAAATTTTTAAAAATTCTCATCCCCATTTTCTGACTGTCAATAAAACCATGCTTTTTCTCTTCATCATAATCATGAGCCATAATTACTTCTCCACCTAAAGCTTCAGTAGCTTCAATAATTTGTTGGTTCATTTTATGCTGTGCTTCCCAACAACTTTGATTTGCAGACAATCTTAAATCACCACTTGTAAGCAGATATATATTCATCATTTTGAAATTTACAATAACAAAAACAAGCTTCTCTTTATCAAATAAAGTGAATATGTTAGTTATTATTCTTGGTTTATAATTAGGTTAATATGCTATTAAATATTATTTATTAGTAAATATAACATTCATATTTCAATATTATCAAATATTTTACTATTATTGTTGTTAATTATTTGCAAATGATTATAGTATGTTAGCATAGCTAAAATTGTTTGAAAAACCAATTATAACCGACAGCTTATTTTAACTTAAAGATGAAACCCTTATTTCATAAAGTTCCAATTAGTTTAGAGAATTCTTTTGGCATTAGGCATACCCATGCACCTAATTTGGGTAAAATATGGCATTATCATCCTGAATTGGAATTGCATTTTGTTGTTAAAGGAAAAGGAGTAAGGTTTATAGGGGATAATATCAGCAATTTTAATTCTGGAGAAATCATTTTAGTTGGAGAAAACTTACCTCATACATGGCGCTGTAATGAAGTTTCTAATGATGAAGATGCTACAGATACAGAAGTAATTGTTATCCAGTTTTTACCTGATTGTTTAGGAAAAGATTTTATGCTTTTACCCGAAACTTTTATGCTACCCAAATTATTTGAAAAAGCAAAAAAAGGTATGGTATTTACTGGTGATACTAAAAAAGAGCTGGCTAATATAATGCTTGAGGCAACCAAAGCATCAAAAATAGAAAAGCTGATTGTATTATTACGTATTTTAGATGTTCTTGCTCATACAGATGAGTATGAAGAAATAACATCTGCGCATGCATTTTATCAATCAAACGAACCTGATAATATTAGATTAAACAAAATTTGCAACTATACGCTAACTAATTATAAAAAGGAAATCACACTTCAAGAAATTGCATCAATTAGCAACTTAAGTGTAACGTCATTTTGTCGCTATTTTAAGCGAATGACTAAAAAGACCTTTTATGATTTTTTAATAGAAATTAGAATAAGTCATGCTTGTAGATTATTAGTTGAAGACAAGATGCCAACCGAAGTTATTTGCTTTGAATGTGGTTTTAATAATGTGTCAAACTTTTACAGGCATTTTAAAAAAGTAACCGATATTACCCCATTTGATTACAAAAAAAAATACCTTTCTACCTAAATACCAACTCCCTGCTGTAAAATTCTATATTCTACGTAAAGCTTTTCTATTTCTGATTTAACATTTGACGAAAAATCTCCTACTTCTCTTCTTGTAAAAGTAGAAATTTGCAATCCTCTTTTTTGTAATGAATATTTAGCAACTATTGGATAAACATGGTGCATAACATCCATATTTGATGCTAAAAAATCTTGAACAGATTTTAATTCTTCTTTCTTTGATTCATTATCATAATTATCGCATAGCCAAACTATAAGTTCAGGAAAGAAATTCCCTTGAATGCATGATAGGCCAGACGCACCCGCCTTAAGTGAATCCACTGCATTAACAACATAAGCATCATATAATCCAAATTCAGGATTTTTAACCACGTTTAATTTAGCCTTTATTTGAGTTATATCTAAACTGGTATCTTTATGATAAATTACCCTCCCTGTATTCACAAAACCTTTTAACTGCGAAGCTGAAATCAACCTTTTATAAGGAACTGGGCATTCATAGAATCCGGTCATTACGCCAGGAGTTAAATCTAACAACTGATGAACTCTTTCATTAAATACATTATCAGACTCATGTTCTTTTGCAAGCAAACTACTTATTAATATAACCGCATGAATATTTGTACCATAAATTCTTTTTACAAATGATGCCTGTTCTTCTATTGTACCTTCAAAAGTCCCAGTTGCTACAACTGGCACCTGCCCATCTACCACATCCATCACATGCTCTACCAGTTTTATACGTTCGTCATTATCCAGTTCAAACATTTCACTCGAAAGGCAATTTGCAAATAAACCTGTAACACCGGCTTTTAAATACATTTCTGTAAGCTCTGTTAATGTCTTAAAATCAATAGATCCGTCCTCTTTAAACGGAGTAAGCATTACTGGAATAAAACCTTTTTTTAAATCTTTCATCATTATTTAATAAATGCCTCAACTATTAATTGGGCTGCTATTTAGACTTTTCTTAATTTTTGTTATAATTACTCCCGATAAGAACAAACTTAAAGTTCCTATCACAATAACCATATTACTATCAAATGGGCTTTTTAAATAAGCATATTCGCCAGATAATTTCCCAGAAAGTGACAACCAAAGAATAACTAGTACACCAATAGTTGTTGCCACAATGGCCGTGTGATTTTTTGTTTGCCTGCTAATTATTCCCAATAAGAACAACCCTAGCATTCCTCCTGCAAATATCCCACTTAGTTCCCACCAAACATCCAACACACTTTTGGTTCCAATTAAAGATATTCCAACTGCCATACCTCCTATTCCAAAAACAGCAGTGGCTATATGCAAAAGTTTAATAAAGTTCTTTTCCTTTAAGTCTGGTTTAAAATATCTTTTATAAATATCTATACTAAAAACAGTAGCAGATGAGTTCATACCAGAGCTAATGGTACTCATGGCTGCCGACATGATAGCAGAAATGATTAGTCCTACTAGGCCCGTTGGAACTTGTTGTACCATGAATTTTGGCATTACTTTGTCACCATAATCGGATGGCTTTAAATTCTGAGCTATTGCTGAAAGATTATTCTGCGATTCTAATGGAAATCTTTCTGCTGCAGCTTGTAACTTCACTACATCCAACATTTGCGGATGAACTTGATAATAAGCAAAAAGACAAGAACCTATAACAAAAAACAATAATGAAACAGGCACATACATACCCACACATACCCAAAGTGATTTAGAAGCTTCTTTTTGTGTTTTTGCAGTATGATATCTTTGTATATAATTTTGATCTATCCCGAAGTTATTTAGATTAATAAAAAAGCCATATAATAAGATTACCCAAAATGTTGAAGTAGTAAAATCTGGAGAAAAAGAACCCAAACTAAACTTATTGTTTTGCAAACCAATATCGATTATCTGACCAACACCACCTGGCATTTTAGAAATCAGAATAACTAAAATAGTTATGGCACCAAAAGTTAGTAAAACTGCCTGCACCACTTCAGTCCAAATAACTGCTTCTATACCACCCAGCACTGTGTACACAACTATACAGATACCCACTACTATCATAATAGATTGCATATCATATCCGGTTAATGCCTGTAAACTTAGAGCAATACCAAAAAATATGGACCCCATTCTTGCCAATTGAGTCAATAAAAAACAGCACACCGCGTAAGTTCTAGCCCAAGCTCCAAACCTATGCTCTAAATGAGTGTAAGCAGATATTTCTTGTGTTTTTCGATAAAACGGAACAAATAATTTTGCTGCAATTATGGCTGCAATAGGCATAGAAATACTAAATACAAACGCATTCCAATTTCCTCCAAAAGCTTTCCCTGGAACACCCAAAAAAGTATTGCTACTTAAGAAAGTTGCATATAAAGACAAGCCTATTGCCCAACCCGGAATTGAGCCAGAAGCTTTGGTGTACTGCTCAGAGCTTTTACTTTTTAATGAGAAAAAAAAACCTACAGCTATCATTGAAATGAGATAGAATACAATGATGGATATATCCAATAATGGTAAATTTTTCATGCTTTTAAGAAAGGAGAATATTTAGGTTATTTATAAAAAGGTTGTTATCATTGAATCTCTAACAAATTTAGTTGAGATTTTAGTTCATTAAATATAATATTTTTTCTACCTTCTATAGGATGTTAGCATAATAAAGCCATTAAAAAGAATTCCTCCCTCTCTGCCAACAAAAAACAGAAACCTGAAATTGTGAAATTTCAGGCTTCTGTTTTTAAGGAGAATCATAAGGATAGCTAAGAAATAATATCCCAAGTTTTTAAAGATTTTGTTATTAATTTATGATTGGTATTGTATTTACTATTTTAAATAACAAATGAGTATTTTTCTTAATCTAATCTTCTTCTCTTAACTTTTTAATTTTTTCTAATGCCATTACATCAATTTGATCTTTAGGGCGATTTGCTGCTTTTTTAACTAAAATTAATTGATTAATGTGTAAAAACGGGACTTTAACATCCAAAATATCAGCAAAAGAAACCAATTGATAAGATTCATCAAAAGTGTATTTTTCTAAGCCTTTTAGAGAATTCATAATATCTATTTCTAGTGTATTATCTAATCTAAAGGTAGTCCAACCAGTAACAAATTGCATGGTTTCTATACCTGAAAAATCTCCAATACCATGATTTTTAAATGCTTCTCTTAACTTTTTTCTATTTATTAGTGAATCTTTTAACCAGATACCAATGTCGTTAGTTGTTCTATGATTACCGTGTAAATTGGTTGCGATCCCACCAATCATGATATATTCAACCAAATTAGCATTCAAATTGCGCCACAGCTTTAACAATTCTTCATCAAAAATATCCTTTATGTTCTATCAAACTTAAAATCAGGCTGGTGAGTTATTTTTGCATTTCTCAACATAATGTCCATTTTCATCAATCTGGTCATCACAAAAAACCGTTCAGTATAAGACATTTTAAGCGCATTACGTAACAAATCCATTTCCGCTTTCTCGTAATCAGCGGTTAGTTCTTCTACCTTATCAAGTTTTTCATCTTTCATTTGGCTTGCTTAAATGCTCTTTTAAAGGTAATTAAAAAATTTGCTAAACCTTAACCATAGTATCCAATTCCTTTTTCAAGAAAATACCGGTAAAACTCTCTTTAACTTTGGTTAAGCCCTTTGGTGTGCCTGCGTAAACAATATTACCACCACCACCGCCGCCTTCAGGGCCTAAATCTATCACATGGTCGGCAACTTTTACAACATCCAAATTATGTTCAATTACTAAAACAGTATTGCCCTTATCAACCAACAAATTCAACACACCTAAAAGCACATTAATATCCTCAAAATGTAAACCTGTTGTTGGTTCATCTAAAATATAAAAAGTGTTTCCTGTATCTTTTTTAGAAAGTTCAGTTGCTAGTTTAACTCTTTGCGCCTCGCCTCCAGAAAGTGTTGTAGATGATTGACCTAAAGTGATGTAACCTAAACCAACATCTTTCAATGTTTTTATTTTGCGATAAATAGACGGGATATTTTCAAAAAAATCGCAAGCATCTTCAATGCTCATATCTAACACATCAGAAATTGATTTTCCTCTAAAGCGTACTTCTAAAGTTTCTCTGTTATAACGCTTACCTCCACAAGCTTCGCAAGGTACAGCTACATCTGGTAAAAAGTTCATTTCAATTACCTTCATTCCGCCACCTTGGCAAGTTTCGCAACGCCCGCCTTTTACGTTGAAAGAAAAACGCCCCGGTTTATATCCTCTAATTTGCGCTTCTGGTAAAGCCACAAACAAATTTCTGATGTCAGAAAAAACACCTGTATATGTTGATGGGTTTGACCTTGGCGTACGCCCAATCGGCGTTTGGTCAATCTCAATTACTTTATCAATATATTCTAAACCTTTAATTTCTTTATAAGGCATTGGTACTTTTTTAGCCCTGAAAAAATGCTTGTTTAAAACAGGATATAAAGTTTCGCCAATTAAAGTTGATTTTCCGCTACCCGATACTCCGGTAACACAAATTAATTTACCTAATGGAAAATCGACACTAACATTTTTTAAATTATTGCCCGTGGCTTTTTTAAGCGATAAAATATGTCCGTTACCTTCTCTAATTTTATCAGGAATTGCAATTTCTCGTAAGCCGTTAAGGTAAGAAGCTGTTAAGGTATTAGATGCTAAAAGCTGCGCCGCAGTTCCTTGCGCAACCACTTGCCCACCCTTCACACCTGCAGCCGGCCCCATATCTATCACATAATCGGCCTCTAAAATCATGTCCTTATCATGCTCAACCACTAAAACAGTATTGTTTAAATCTCTCAGATTTTTAAGTGCTTTAATTAAACGATCATTGTCTCTTTGGTGTAAACCAATAGAAGGCTCATCCAAAATATACATCACATTCATTAATTGAGAACCAATTTGAGTAGCTAAACGAATACGTTGTGCTTCCCCTCCAGATAAGGTTTTTGCAGTACGGTCTAAGGTTAAATAAACCAAACCTACATCTAACAAAAAGCCAATGCGGCTACGTATTTCTTTTAAAATTTCTTTTGCAATTACGTTTTGGCGTTCGCTTAACCTGTCTTCTAAACCATTAAACCATATTTGTAGGTTGCTAATATCCATCGATGCTAACTCGAAAATATTTTTTTCATCTACTTTAAAGTGTAAAGATTCTTTTTTTAACCTAGCACCTTCACAAAGCGGACAGGTTTTTAATATTCTGAAACTCTCTAAATCGCTACTTCCGCTGTCTCCTTTTTTCTCGTTCTGCTCTTCCAGCATTTTAATAATACCATCAAAGTTGATTTGATAATTTTGAACATTCCATTTATTGTATTCAACCGGTACAGTAACCAATTCATCCGTACCATGCAATAAAATATCAATAGCTTCTTTACTCAGTTTCTCCATCGGTTGCGATAAAGAAAAACCATATTTTTTAGCTAAAGCTTTAATAACCTGAAAAATCCAAGTTTCGCGGTATTCGCCCAAAGGAGCTAAACCGCCATTAATAATACTTAATTTAGGATAAGGAATTACCGTTTCTTCATCCACATCAAACACGTAACCTAAACCATCACACTCTGGGCAGGCACCATAAGGAGAGTTAAAAGAAAATGAGTTGGGTTGAGGTTCGTCATAAGACACACCCGTTGTAGGGCACATTAAATATTTAGAAAAATGGTAGCTATTGTTTTCTTTGTCAGATACTTTTATAATTCCTTTTGCAATTTTTAAAGCAGATTGAATGGATGTATTTAAGCGTTTTTTATCTTTTTCGGATACAATTAACCTATCAACAACAGTTTCAATATCGTGTATTTTATATCTATCTAACTGCATTTTAGGCGTAACATCTATAATTTCGCCATCTACACGCACTTTTAAATAACCTTGCTTGCGTATTTGCTCAAATAACTCGCGGTAATGGCCTTTACGTCCCTTTACTACTGGTGCTAAAATATTTATGGGTTTACCATCAAACTGAGTTAAAATTTGGTTCATTATCTGATCTTCAGACATTTTAACCATTTTTTCGCCAGTATTGAAAGAATAAGCATCGCCAACACGGGCATATAAAAGTCTCAGAAAATCGTAAATTTCTGTAATTGTGCCAACTGTTGAACGTGGGTTTTTTGAAGTTGTTTTTTGTTCAATAGCAATAACCGGACTTAAGCCAGAAACTTTATCAACATCAGGGCGTTCCATACCGCCCATAAACTGACGAGAATATGCCGAAAATGTTTCCATATAACGGCGCTGCCCCTCTGCATAAATGGTGTCAAAAGCTAAAGAAGATTTACCAGAACCGCTTAAACCAGTAATAACAACCAGCTTATTTCTGGGAAAAGATATATCTATATTTTTTAAATTATGAACTCTGGCACCGTAAACTTCCACTTCACTTTGTTCGCCCAAATCAACAGTTTTCTTACTCATAAATCTTTTATTCTCTTTGTTTAATAAACAAAAGCTCGTTTTGTTTCAATTTTGCAAAATTAACTAAAAAAGAGGGTATTTTTTTATTTCGCTTACTCTTTAAAATGTCATTTAATAACAGCTTAATTTTTTTAAAGCCTATTATTTTATTTCCAGATTTTGGGCGTTTTTACGCTATGTTTCGCACTCCGCTTCGCTTCGGTTTTTGTCCGCTAAAAGGCAGCCAAAGAACAGGTTTTTGTAAAACCTTGCTACACATAGCTAACGCAAAAAAGATTCCTACATAAAAAAACTAATTTTCTACAAAAGTATATCAAAAAAAGACATACTTTTATAATATATAATCAAATATATGAAGACAGTTTCCTTAAAAATAGATGACTCCATATTTGGAGAAACAGAGAAAATTCTAAAAACAATAAGTATCCCTAGAAATAGGTATATAAACGAAGCAATTGCGTTTTATAATAATGTTCAAAGCAGGAAATTGATTGAACAAAAATTAGCCAAAGAATCAAACTTGGTTAATAATGAATCTATCAAAGTTTTAAAAGAGTTTGAAACTATTGATCATGTTGGTTAAACAATTTGAAATTTGGATTGCTGATTTAAACCCGCAATTAGGAACCGAGCCAGGAAAAACCAGACCTGTATTAATTATTCAAACTAACTTATTAAATAAAATCCCTCATCCATCAACTATCATTTGCCCTATTACAACTAATGTTCAACATGATTCTGAAATTTTGCGGGTACATTTAAGAAAAGGCATGGCTAACCTATTTGAAGATTGTGATATTATGATTGATCAAATAAGAGCAATTGACAACAAAAGATTAATTAAAAAAGTTGGTATTTTGACCGATAATTTAATAGAAACAGTAAAGGAAAATATCGGTATTGTGCTAGATTTAGGTTGAAAAAACAACCCTTAAGTCTTTACCTTACTATAGCTTTCAATATAACTCTTATCTTATTTCCATCTAACTAATATCTTTACGGCAATATGAGTAATAGATATAATCAGCATGGTGTTTCTGCATGTAAGAATGATATTTATAAAGTCATTAAAAGATATTGATAAAGCTATTTTCTACTTAAAAAACCAATGCCCAAACCCAGTTAACAAAGCAAAACGTTAGTACAATAGAAATCACATTTAACAAAAAACCAGTCTGCACCATCTCTTTAATTGTTATTTTGCCAGAGCTAAATACAATTGCGTTTGGTGGTGTAGCAACAGGAAGCATAAATGCACAAGAAGCAGCCATTGCAGCACCTGCTAAAAGTGGTAATGTTTCTACACCTAAAGAAACGCTTAAGGTAACTAATACTGGTAAAATTAAACTCGCTGTAGCCGTATTTGAAGTTATTTCTGTTAAAAAATTAATTACTGTTATTACTAAAATTAAAATGGCAAATGCGGGTAAAAATTCTAATTGTATAAAATAACCCGCCAACCAAGTGGTTAAGTCAGTTTCTGCAAATCCTTTAGCAATTGCCAAGCCTGCTCCAAAAATCAATAATACGTCCCATGGAAGTTTCCTGGCACTTTCCCAATCCATTAAATTGCCTTTTCCTTCGCCAGCCGGAATCAAAAACATTAAAACTGCACCTATAATAGCAATAATTGTATCATCTAAACCAGGAAAAATTGGCTCCCAAATAAAGGACCTAGTTAACCACATAAAAGCTATCAAAGCAAAAACAATTGAAACCCGCTTCTCTTGAATTGACATTTTAGGAAGTTTGGCCATTTTAAAATCACTACCGTTTGGCTGAACTTCTATTTTATAACTGGTTAAATAAATCCAAGTAAGAAGAAGTAAAATAATGGAAAAAGGAGTGGCAAAAATCATCCATTGAAAAAATGATATCTCCATACCTAAAGATTCTTTTACAATACCCGCTAAAATAATATTTGGAGGCGTACCTATTAATGTAGCCACTCCTCCAATGGAAGCTGCATAAGCAATTCCTAACATTAGGTTTTTACTAAATGGTTTTCTATCTCCAAAATGATCAACTACAGATAAACCAATGGGTAACATCATTACTGCCGTTGCAGTATTAGAAATCCACATAGAAAGAAATGCAGTGGCTAACATAAATCCTAATATCACCCGCTTTTCACTAGTTCCTACAATTTCAATAATATTAAAAGCAATACGTTGGTGTAGATTCCATTTTTGTATAGCCAAGCCAATGATAAAACCTCCCATAAAGAGGTAAATTAGCGGATGTCCATAAGAGGAAGTAATCTCATCTAATTTTAAGCCACCAGATAAAGGGAAAATAATGATTGGCAAAATAGAAGCAACAGGAAGTTCAACTGCTTCGGTAATCCACCAAAAGGCCACCCATAGTGTACAAGCCATCACAGATTTACCTTCTGTTGATAAACCTCCAATAGGTAAAAACATCACTAAAGCAAACAGTAATGGACCAATTAAAAGGTTAATTCTTTTCCAGTTCATGGCTCTAAAATATTATAATTTAGAATAGAAACTAAATATTTATAAAAATCTCAGAAAGAACATCAAACATTTGGTGCAAAACATAATCTTAAATGGTTATGTAAGAAAGATATACCTAGAAAATGATTTTAATGAGAAAAATAACATTTACTTAACCCCTAAGCTAACATCTCAAAATTATAAAATCATCTAATATAAAATCATCTTAAAACACGCCTAATTCAAACCTGATTCCTGCTACAGTAATTTAAGCTAAATTAATATCTTTGCAGCAACATGAGTGATAATAGATATAACCAACGCGGCGTTTCGGCCGGTAAAGAAGATGTACATAATGCCATTAAAAATATTGATAAAGGTATTTTTCCACAAGCATTTTGCAAAATAATCCCTGATATTTTAGGAAATGATGAAGCCTATTGCAATATTATGCATGCAGATGGTGCGGGAACAAAATCTTCTTTGGCGTATATTTATTGGAAAGAAACTGGTGATATTTCTGTCTGGAAAGGTATCGCTCAGGATGCCATCATCATGAATTTAGATGATTTGTTATGTGTTGGTGCAACAGATCATATTTTACTATCATCAACCATTGGGAGAAATAAAAACCTGATTCCAGGAGAAGTAATTGCCGAAATTATTAACGGAACAGAAGAAATTTTAGCTGATTTACGTAAAATGGGCATCAATATTTACTCAACAGGAGGTGAAACTGCCGATGTTGGTGATATTGTGCGTACAATTATTGTAGATTCTACAGTGACTTGTAGGATGAAACGTGAAGATATCATCTCTAACCATACCATCCAAGATGGAGATGTGATTGTAGGTTTATCATCAAGCGGACAAGCCACTTATGAAAGTGAATATAATGGAGGAATGGGCTCTAACGGATTAACGTCTGCCCGTCATGATGTTTTTGAAAAAGCCATCGCTACCAAATTCCCAGAAAGCTTTGACCCTGCTGTTCCTTTTGACTTGGTTTTCTCTGGACAAAAACAATTAACAGATTTAGTGCAAATTTCTGATGATTTAAGTGTAACCGCAGGAAAATTAGTCCTTTCTCCTACTCGTACTTATGCACCTGTGATTAAGAAGATTTTAGACCAACACCGTTCAGAAATTCATGGAATGGTACATTGTAGCGGTGGTGCGCAAACCAAAGTTTTACATTTTGTAGAAAACCTGCATATTATTAAAGATAATTTATTCCCAATTCCTCCGCTTTTCAAATTGATTCAGGAACAATCTGGTACTGACTGGAAAGAAATGTATAAAGTATTTAACATGGGGCACAGAATGGAAATTTACGTTCCCGCTGCTATTGCAGTTAACATCATCGCTATTTCAGAATCTTTTGGTGTTGATGCACAAATTATAGGAAGAGTAGAAAATGCTGCTGCAAAACAAGTTACTATTACGAGTGAGTTTGGGGAGTTTGTTTATAATTAAATTTGAATTAAATTTATAAACATTATAAACACATATTTCAATGTCGAAATTTAATACTCTTTATTTAACTAAACTTCATTTAAAAGGTTATAAATCTATTTTAGATTGCGAGTTTGAGTTAAAAAATGGGTTGAATATTATTATTGGTAAAAACGGAGCTGGGAAATCTAATTTATTTGAGTTTATTGAGAATGTAGTTTCTGAGTATAGATTAGAAAAGAATTTCAAATATTCTAAATTAGATTTTTCTTCAGTTAATAAAAATAATTTTACACTAGAATATGAACGAATTGTTTCAGATGCGGAACAATATAAAGAAGGACTTGCTTCAAGATTTGAATTAACCAGATTTTTTTCAATCAATGGAAGAAAGAAATTAAAAGATATTTTAGGAACATCAAGCAAAAATAAAATAGAGTTTGAAAGTCAAAAATCAAATTTAAGTGAAAGTTTATTCCAATTTTTCTACAAATTAAAGTACTTATATCCTTATTGCACTAGTATTAAATATAATTTGCCTAAAAACTTATTTTATGTAAATAAACCAGGCAGTATTACAATAGATTTGGCAGATAATTTATGGGATGTTTCAAATACATTATCATTTATTCATAATATCTTTTTAGATATGGAAATTGATGATACATTAAATTTAAATAAAACGAACTCAGATAATTTAGATTTTACAGAAATTGATATAGATTCAATTAATTATAATGAATTTATCGATAATATTGTAATTCCTTCAGAAATACTTGAAAATCTAAGATTATTTTCTCCTATTAAAGATTTAAAGTTTAGTAAAAATATTACTGTTTATGTTGATGAGAATAATTATACAATAGAAAATTTAAAATTAGAGTTTCTAATAAATGATTCTTGGTTAACATGGTCTCAACTATCTGATGGTTCAAAAAGATTATTTTATTTAATAACAGAAATTACAGAAAATGATGGCTTAATATTAATTGAAGAACCAGAATTAGGCATCCACCCACATCAATTTGAGTTATTAATGGATTTTATAAAACAACAATCAGAAACTAAGCAAATTTTAATTTCTACGCATTCGCCAAAAGCGCTAGATCATTTAAATAAAGATGAATTAGGGAATATTTTGATTGCATCTTATGAAAAGGGGAAAGGTACACAAGTAAGAAATTTGACAGATGAACAAATCCAAAATGCTTCTAAATATATGGATGAGGTTGCTTTTTTAAGTGATTACTGGTTAATGTCAGATTTAGAAGAATGAAGAAGATTGGATTAGTTGGCGAAGACCCTAATGATACTTCAGCAATTGAAAATTTACTGAATCAAAAATATCACTCTCAAGCTAAATTTATAAAATTAGCAAAAGGAATAAAAGGAACTCAATTAGATACAGTAAAACTCAAAAAGCAAGTTGTTTCTGAATTTAATTCAAAAAAATGTGACTTTGCTATCTGTATAAGAGATTTAGATGCTTTTGAATCTCAAACTGATAAAGTTAATGAACGTTTAAAATGGTTTTCTGAAATTGAAAAAAGTATCAGTAAAAGTATTTTACTTTTAAATATTTGGGAGCTTGAGGCTTTGATTTATGCTGATATAGAAACATTTGAAACAAAATATCATACCAAATTAAATTTTAAAGGCAATCCGATTTCTATTCAAAATCCGAAGGAAAAACTAAAAGCAGCGACCAGAAATAGTAAAAACAAATTTCATGAAAGCCATTGTCCAGAGATTTTCAAAAAGATAAGAATAGATACAGTTATCAAAAATTGTAATGGTTTTAAAAATTTCATCGCCGACTTTGAAAACCATCTAAATCCAAATAAACCCTAAGTTTTACATTCAATTTTCAGAATTATAAATTAAACTATGTTTTTATCACAAAATCTACTTTAAATTTATAACAAGATTATTACATTTGCGGGCTATGCCAAAAATTTCAAACAAAGGAATATATATGCCAGCTTCCCCTATCCGGAAGTTGACGCCTATTGCCGAAAAAGCAAAAAAAGACGGTAAAAAAGTTTACCATTTAAACATTGGTCAGCCAGATATTGAAACCCCTGAGGTGATGCTGAACGCCATTAAAAATGCAGATTTTAAAGTATGGGCATATACTGCATCCGAAGGAACAGAAAGCTATAGAAATAAGCTGACTGAATATTATAACAACATCAATTACAATATTACACCTGAAGATATTATTGTAACTAGCGGTGGTTCAGAAGCTTTGACCATTGCCATGATGACTTGCTTAAACCCGGGTGATGAAGCAATTATTCCCGAACCTTTTTATGCAAATTACAACGCTTTCGCTTGTCAAACTGATGTAGTAGTGCGACCAATTATGTCGCACATAGAAAATGGTTTTGCCCTACCTCCTATTACCGAGTTTGAAAAAGTAATTACGCTTAAAACTAGAGCCATCATCATTTGTAATCCAAACAACCCAACTGGTTATTTATATAGCCAAAAGGAAATGGAAGATTTAAAAATGTTGGCGCTTAAATACGATTTATACATTATTGCTGATGAAGCTTATCGCGAGTTTTGTTACGATGGGCGCAAATTCATCTCTCCAATGCACTTTGAAGGAATTGATGATCATGTAATTGTAATTGATACCGTATCTAAAAGATATAGCGCTTGCGGCGCTAGATTAGGCGCTTTAGTAACTAAAAACAAAGAAGTAATTGCTACCGCAATGAAATTTGCCCAAGCCAGATTAAGTGCCGGAATGTTAGAGCAAATAGCTGGAGAAGCCGCATTAGATACTCCTGTTGAGTATTTTGAAGAAGTAAGCAAAGAATATACCGCAAGAAGAGATATTTTAGTAGATGCTTTAAACAAAATGGAAGGTGTTTTTTGCCCTGTACCTGGTGGTGCATTTTATGTTGTAGCCAGTTTACCGGTAGATAATGCTGATAAATTTTGTCAATGGGTTTTACAAGATTTTACCTACGAAAACCAAACCGTAATGATTGCCCCTGCAACAGGATTTTACGCTACAGAAAATAAAGGCGTAAACCAAGTGCGTATGGCTTATGTAATTAACCAAAAAGATTTAAAAGCTGCTATGGTTTGCTTAGAGAAAGCTTTAGAAGCTTATCCGGGGAGGTTATTTGTTTAGTTCATTCGTTGAATTAGTTCATTAGGCATTGGTTTATTTGTATTATTAGTTCATTAGGTATTAGTGTATATTTTGTGGAAAGGTTAGTTCATTTGTTAGCAGTCAATAGTGAGAAAAGAATAGTGAAATAATTGTCATCAATAAAGATTTATTCAGTCTTAATTTTTTAGCTCCACTAATTTTGGTATTTTTGTTTTTCTGATTAAAGAACGTTTAATCAGTTTTATACTGTTCATGAGAACTAATTGCTTTAAACAGCCAACAGGTACTAATGAACAAATGAACTTTTCACCATTTAGCAATTTACTAAATGAACTCAAAACAATGGGCTCGACCGGAATAGACAGGATGGATGATAAGTGTGTAAGCATGCAGCGCAATGAGGATTCAGCGCTTAAATATTGATTCTCAAAACACAAAAGGCGAAAATAACTACGCTCTTGCTGCTTAATCTTAACCAAGTTAAGATTGCTTAGTCGTAATTTAGAATTACGAGCGAGATGTTTCCCGAAGGCCAAGTCTGGCGGCAATCGATCAGGAAGCACAGAAATGCTAGAATAAGGAGGAGTAAGTTTTGGACTCTTCTCGAAAACCAAAGAAACTAAGGAGTAACCAGGCTGTTTATGGCCAAGCTGCTCTCGAAAACCAACCATAAAATAAGCATGTAGAAAGCGCAACTGGTCCCATGTTTGGACGAGGGTTCGAATCCCTCCGGGTCCACTTAAAAAAAATTAACCCTTGTAAATAAGCTATTTACAAGGGTCAATTAATTATAAAGTTCAGTTATACATTTAACTTAAGAGTCGTTATCTTTAATTACAAAAAATAGAAGTTTTGTTGATTTTATTAAATATTCATTTACTTCTGATTTTAATATGCTTTAATAAATATATTTTCACATTCTGACTAAAATTCTTAAACTGTAAATTTCAACACGCCAGCTCAGCAATACTAGGTAAAGTCTGGTTTCCTTTAACATGTCCAATTTAAATGTTTTTAACTATCACATCACTAATTTACTCAAATTTATAAGCGGTTTTTAAATTATTAAACCCTAACATTTTTTACTGTAAATTTAGAGCCTATTTAAAATTTATCTAATAATTTGTTTATGCTTACCGCCAAACGTCGGTCTGGCTTTTTTGGCTACAACTTCGTTAAATTTTTCGAGATAGCTTCCGGATATCTCTTCAAAATTTGCCTTGTTTCGCTCAACAATAAGCTATAAACATTTTTACAATACAAATTTAAACAGGTTCTTAGACATTTGAAAATTATCAAATTATTTTTTAAGATCTTATAAAGACTGCCTTAATGTAAGTTTAAATGACAATTCTTGATGAGCAATTTCCTGATTTTTAATCATTTCAGCAGCCATTAATCCCATTCCTTTAAAGTCGGTTGATATGGTGGTAATTCCATTCAATAATAATTTTTTTAAAGGTGTTTCATTATAAGATATTACACCAACATCTTTCCCAATTTTTAGGTTTAATTGAATAATTTTTTCTATTAAAATCACCAAATCATCTTCCATTAAATTAATATATACTTCACCTGCTTTTATTGGCTCATTTATTATATTATAAACTATGTAATGATTAAAAGCATATTGTTGACAAAACTTTTTGAAACCATTTATTATTTCTTTAGGGAAATAGCTTTTTATAGGGAAAACTATTTTTAATGTATGATATTTTTCTAATGTACTTTTTGCAGAAGTAAGTGCATCAAAAATATCTTTCTCGAAATTCTCGTAAATAGCAGAATAATTCCCTTCAATTCCACTAATTTTTTTATCTAAAATTATAAGTTTCTCTTTAGGTATTGTATTAATAACCTCATACGTAAACTCTCCACCTTCAATAAAATGTGGAATTATAACATAATGAGAATATTCTTCTTTCTTATTTTGGATAAGATTTTCGAAAACTATCTACTGTTTTATTAATGATTTCTTTTTCTATATTTTGAGAAAAAGAGGCTGTTGTAAAAGTAAATGCAATTAATTAAGTAAAAAGTAATCTCATACTCAATTTGCATTTATCGTTTAAAAACTAAAAATTAGAGCTTAAACCTTGTAAACAATAAATTTACTGCGGATTATTTATAAATGGTTTTCAAAAGAAATAAAATTTAACTAGTCTTCCATCCTGAGCTGTTATGGTTTTCTTATTCTTTATTTAAGGATATTAAGATTTGGAATTAGAGTTTCATTTTTTAAATAAAAAGCACCATTCTAATTTATATCACGAGCTGCAAACTCGTAACAGCTTAAGGAAGCACTATAAGGGTTATGTATGATCAGCGATAGATAAATGACAAGATGAATGAAAACAAAAAGAGCCTGCCTCAATTAAGAAACAGACTCTTTGCTAACATTTTAATTTATGCTATTGTTTTACAATTTGCTTCGTTATTACCTTTTTTTGGCCAGTTAACTTGATGTTATAAACTCCAGTAGCCAGCTTACTAATATCTAAACTGATGTTACTTTCTTGTTTATTAATAGTTTCATTTACTAACATTTTACCTGTTAGATCAATTATTTCCACCTTTTGATAAACTTCAGCATCAAAACTTAAATTAACTAAACTACTTGCTGGGTTAGGATAAACCGATAACTCTTTTAAGCTGAATGATACATCTACCCCTCTTATTCCTAAATCGGTTTGTTTACCATCTTTATCGTATTGTATTAACTGGTAGTAATTTGTGCCACTGATTGGTGTAGGATCTGTATAATTGTATTGCGTTTGTTGTGTTGAGTTGCCTGCACCAAATACTTTAACAATAGTATTGAAGTTTTTACCGTCTGTAGAACGTAGAATCTCAAAATAACTATTATTTATTTCTGATTCGGTTAACCAATTTAATTGTACAATGCCATTGGTGTTTAGTTTAGCTGTATAATTTATTAAAGTTACAGGCAAGGTACTAGGAATAACAATATCCTTATTAGCTCCTAATGAACCAACTGCCCCTGGTGCTGGTAAAGTAAGCGTAGCATTTAGAGTGCTTGAAACACTTGCAATTGTACCTCCGTTTAATGCTAATGACGTAGTAGAAACATAATCTAAATCTGTACTTACATCACCTGTTTGCACCGTGTAATTAAAAGTTAATGTATTAGTTCCTGTTCCAGAAACATAGTTTCCCACTCTATCTATTGCTCCTGTTTCTAAAGTAAGTTGTGGTGTACCCGTAACATTTACAGGTTCATTAAATGTGATACTGATAGGAATCTGCGCTCCTACCACATAACTACCGTTAGCTATTGTAGATGATACATTGGTGATGGCTGGAGGTGAACTTACATTTGATGAAACTAAAATTTGTGAATATAAATTTAAAGAACCTACGCTTACATAATCAGGCTTTGCGTCACCATTTAAATCTCCTGCAACGGTAGAGTTGAGTCTAGTTGTCATACTAAAATCTACTTTATTTGCAAAATTAATGCTTCCTACTGTAGAATTGTTTCTAAATACAGAAGATCTAAAGTCTCTATTACCAACCACTAAATCTGGCTTTGTATCTCCGTCAAAATCTGCTATTGCAACAGTTTCAGGTCTGGATAGAGTTGTATAATTAACACCAATTGCGAAAGAAACATTGCCAATAGTAGAAATATTAGCTAATACGGTTATATTTTCTGAAGCATTATTAACCGTTACCAAATCTAACTTACCATCTCCGTCTAAATCTCCTATTACAATTTGTTGAGGAGTTTGTCCTGTACCAAAATTTACAGGAGCAGCAAAAGTGATATTCCCATTAGTAGAAGTGTTTCTATATACAGAAACATTGCTGTTTGCATTATTTGCGGTAATTAAATCTAGCTTTCCATCTCCATCTACATCTCCAATAGTCGCTGATAAAGAAGGTACTGTAGTGGAAACAAATACTACAGGAGCAAAACTACTAGAGGTAAAGCTACCAGCAGTTGAAGTATTCCTTAATATTGAGAAAGACGATTGAAATGTACTTTCACTAACTACTACTAAATCTGGCTTTCCATCCCCATCTAAATCACCCGATACCACTGCCCTCGGCGTATTATTATTTAGTACAAAATCTACAGGAGCGGCAAAACTATTTGCATTTAAAATCCCGCTGGTGGCTGTATTTCTAAATACAGAAACATTAACTGTTGAAGTTATATTTGTAACTGCTAAGTCTAGCTTCCCATCCCCATCTAAATCAGTTATTGCTAACGATATAGGGTTTAATATATTAAAATAGACGAGAGGTGCAAAACTGCTGCTTGTAGGGGTAGATGTATTACGTGAAACTGCAATAAAACCATCACCGACAAAAGCTAAATCGGATTTTCCGTCTCCATCTAAATCACCAATGGCTATTGAAGCAACAAATTCAACAAGATTTGAACCTAAATCTGAAACTTCATTTGTTGTAAAATCTGCTGTAGTAATCCCCGGCTTTGCAGGGCTAAATATTGGGTTAAAGTTGCTTAAGCTTTGCGCAGCTAAATTATTTGTGGTGTTTAATAAAGTTATTGGGGCATAAGTTGCACCAATAGGTACTGTTACCGATAAACTAGTTGCTGTGGCTGCTGTAACCGTTGCCCTAGTGGCTCCAAAAAACACTACGTTGTTTGTAGTTGTGGTATTAAAGTTAGTGCCTGTTATGGTTACCACATCACCGGGCTTGCCGTTTAGAGGGCTGAAGGAAGTAATGGTGGGTACTTGCGCTAAAAGAGTGGCACTAAAAAATATTAATGTAAAAAGGAGTAGTGCTTTTTTCATATTTTAAAAATTGATTTCAGGGTGTTTAGTCTTTTTTTGATTGAAAAGCATTAAAAAGCATCTGTTTCTAAAAAAGAAACAGATGCTTGATTTTTTATTGTTTAATAATTTGTTTGCTTACTATTTTTCCTTCTCCACTTAGCTTTATACTATAAATTCCTGTTGCTAGGCTTGTTAAATCTAAATTGGCTTCGCTATTTTGTTTTAAGATCGATTTTGAAATAAGTACTCTACCCGATAAATCTATAAGTTCTAGTTTTTGATAAGCTCCTGCTTCAAAACTAACCGTAATTAAGCCACTACTTGGGTTTGGATAAATTATTACTTCATCTTCTTTTAAGGACACATTAATTACTCTTATTCCTAAATCGGTTTGTTTACCATCATTATCGTGTTGTATTAATTGGTAATAGTTGTTGCCCATAGTAGGTATAGGGTCTATAAAATTGTATGTTTTTTGTTGTGTGGAGTTTCCTGCGCCAGTTACTTTTCCAATGGAGTTGAAATTTATACCATCAGTAGAACGTAAAACTTCAAAATGGCTATTGTTAGTTTCTGATGCGGTTAGCCAGTTTAATTGTACTGTTCCATTTGTTTGGAGTTTAGCTTGGTAACTCACTAAGGAAACTGGGAGAACCGCATCTGTATTACGCAACACAGAGACTGTATTGGATGTAATATTTGCCGTTGTAATATCTGACTTTCCATCACCATCTAAATCTGATACCACCACAGAACGTGGAGAATCCCCTGTCGTAAAAGCTTGTGCTGCAGCAAAGCTCACACTCCCGCTTGTAGAGGTGTTACGAAATACTGATGCTAAATCTGAACCTGGATTCGCTGTTACAACATCCGGCTTACCATCTCCATCTACATCTCCTACTCCAAATCCATAAGCCGCACTAGGCGCAACAATCACATCTTGCCTACTTAAAAAACCTATTGCCCCTACACTAGAAGTATTAAGCAACACAGATACATTAGCGACAGTACTTAAATATGATACTAATATATCCTGCTTACCATCTCCATCAATATCTGCCGTCTTTACTAAATATTCATTTCCTAGGGTTGCATAATCTTGTTTAGCTCCAAAACTAATGCTGCCAACTGAAGATGTATTAGGTATTACCGAAACTTGGTTTTCTGACCTGTCTAATGCGATTAGTTCAGGCTTTTGATCCCCATCAATGTCTTGTATCGCTAATGATGATATATTAGTACCTACACCTAACGGTATGTCTTGTCTTGTAGAGAAACTAATCGTCCCGCTAGAGGTATTATGAAATATCGAAATAATATCTGAATCAAGAAATGAATCATTATAACCTGCTGCTATGTCTATTTTACCGTCTAAATCTAAATCACCTACAGCAACTGAGGTAACAGATAGGAACCCGTCAGCAGCAGCGAAGTCTTGTCTAGTACCAAAACTAATCATTCCGCTAGTAGAAGTATTACGAAATACACCAACTGTAGAACGTCCAACAACTGCAACTAAATCAAGCTTCCCATCGCCATCTAAATCTCCCAAAGTCAATGATGGTTCTGATGTTGAGACATTAAAGCTACCAACCTCAAAATCTTGCCTAGTACCAAAACTAGATCCTGTAATACTGCCTACGCTAGTCGTGTTGCGAAATACTGAAACAAAAGTTGTACCCCGAACCAATAAATCCGACTTTCCATCACCATCCAAATCTCCCGTTAATACCACTTGTGAACCTGATCCAACACCAAAATCTTGCTTTAGCGAAAAGTCTGAGGCGGTGATATTTGTTTTAGCTGGGCTAAATACGGGATTAAAATTACTTAAGCTTTGCGCCACTAAACTACTCCCTGTGTTCAACACTGTGATAGGCGCATAAGTTGCGCCTGTTGGTACTGTTACCGTTAAACTAGTTGCTGTAGCTGCTGTTACTGCTGCTCTGGTTGCTCCAAAAAATACTACGTTGTTTGTAGTTGTGGTATTAAAGTTTGCTCCAGTAATGGTTACTGCATCTCCTGGTTTGGCACTTAAAGGTGTGAAACTGGTAATTGTTGGAGGGAGTACATCTGTATTACGAAATACAGAAACGCTATTTGAACCCAAATTAGCCACCGCTAAATCTGCTTTGCTATCACCGTCTAAATCTCCTATGGCTACTGAAAGTGGGGAGTCGCCTGTAGCAAAATCTACTTTTGCTGCAAATGAGCTTGTTGTGATAGACCCGCTGGCGCTGGTATTGCGAAATATAGAAATACTTGCTGAACTTGAATTAGCAACGGCCAAATCGGGTTTACTATCCCCGTCTAAATCGCCAATGTTAATAGAGAACGGAGCGCTTGCAGTCGTAAAATCTACTTTTGCTGCAAAAGAACTTGATGTAATAGAACCACTGCTGCTAGTATTGTGTAAAATAGAAACATTGTTTGATCCTCGATTTGCCACTGCTAAATCGGGCTTCCCATCTCCATCCAAATCTCCAATAGCAATTGCAAATGGATTAGAGTCAGTTGTGAAATTTACTTTAGTAGCAAATGAACCTGAATTAATGCTACCGCTTGTACTGATATTGCGATATACAGAAACATTGTTAGAACCTCGGTTAGCTACTACAAAATCAACTTTGTTATCTCCGTCTAAATCGCCTACAGCTACTGAAACCGGAGTATCTTCCGTAGGAAAATCTACTTTTGCAGCAAACGATCCTGTTGTTATGCTTCCACTAGTACTGGTATTACGATAGACTGATACGATGTTTGAAAATTGATTGGTTACTAATAAATCAGGTTTACCATCTCCATCTAAATCGCTAATAGCTAAAGTCGCAGGGCTACCGTCAGTGTTAAAATCTACTTTTGTGGCAAAAGAACTAGAGGTGATACTTCCACTTGTACTTGTATTGCGCAATATGGAAATACTATTTGAACCTTGGTTAACTACCCCTAAATCGGGCTTTCCATCTCCATCAATATCGCTAATAGTCACAAAAACTGGGGAAAATCTTACTTCAAAATCTACTTTTGCTGCAAATGACCCGGAGTTTACATCTCCGCTTGTACTAGTATTACGATAAATAGATACATTGCTTGAGTTGAGATTTGCCACTACTAAATCCGACTTACCATCGCCATCCAAATCACCAATAGCAACAGAAAAAGGATTAGTGCCGGTTGTAAAATCTTGTTTTGGTGAAAAGTCTGAGGTGGTAATGTTTGCTTTTGCTGGGCTAAATATAGGATTAAACTTTCTTGAACTTTGTGCGACTAAACTATTTGCAGTGTTTAACAAAGTTATTGGAGCATAAGTTGCTCCAGTAGGCACTGTTACCGTTAAACTGGTTGCTGTTGCCGCTGTAACAGTTGCTTTGGTTGCTCCAAAAAACACCACATTGTTTGCAGTTGTGGTATTAAAATTTGTTCCTGCTATGGTTACCACATCACCGGGCTTGACACTTAAAGGACTGAAAGAACTGATTGTAGGCAGTTGTGCGCTAACATTAATGGAAGCAAATATTAAAGCGAAAAGTGAGATTAAAACTTTATGTACTCTGAATTTAAAGAAAGATTTACAAGTAAAAATTGAATTCATAAAACGTATAAAATTTAAAACAAGAGAGATATAAAAGCTTTTAAATACTTCATAAAAAAGTATGTTAAACTTTTATGAGATAAAAGTAGGCTATCATTTCGAATTCATGTAGCCCAAAAAGACGTAGATATAGCCCAAAAGGACAGAAAGTAAAAATAATTGCAGAAATGATAGTTTAAGATATAATCAGGATGAACTATTTGACATAAAAATGCTTAAAAACATAAATTTTTTAACCTCTTTTTGCGAATTTAGCTTCATCTTAAAGGCAGTATTATACTAAAATTTTGTACTCTTAACAGATTTTGCGAAAAACACAACAAAAGCAAGCTAAAAAAGCTTCTTTTATTGTGGATAAATCCTGCTATTACTTTATTTTTCAGCTTTATTTATACGTTTGAAGGGTTGGTGTTATGATAGTTTTTAAAAGCTAAAGTAAATTTACTAGCATTGGTATAGCCCATCGTATAAGCTACGTCTTTAACCTTTATTTTATTTTCCTTTAATAATTTCATGGCTAAATCCATTTGTTTACTTCTAAACCACTTTAAGGTACTTATCCCAAACCATTGCTTAAAGAGGGTTTTAACCTTAGTTGGCGAGGTGTTGGTATAGTTTGCCAAAAAAACAATGCCAGGAAAATCTTTCAATAAATTCTCCTCTAAATAATAAATCATCTTAATCATGATACGTTTATCCTCTAAAGAAAAATTAATATCTGTTAAATCTTTAGTTATACCCTCAAAAAACTCTCCTAAAAGGCTTAATGATTTTGACTTAAATAAGAATTTAGCTGATTCTCCTTCACTTATAGACTTGATTCCTGAAAACAGCTGTTCAATTTTATATTGAGCATCAAGAACAGGGTTTCTAATAAACGGATTATACTTTAATTCTGAATTAAACAAAACCTTAAGCGGATGATTATCATGAAGCTTGGATATAGAAAAGTTTCTTTCTAACCAATCCTCGTCAAAAGAAAAACAAATAATCAAATTACTAGAATCTTTGTAATGATAAGCGTTTAGCTCTTCCCCCGGATGATAAAGTGTCCAAATTTTATCAATTATAGTGTGACCGTTTAAATTTCCTTTTTTATCATCTTTATCACTGTAACTGATATAAGATAAATTATAGAAACCTTTTGTGACTACTTGGTCTTTGTTGATAAAAGCCAAATTTGTTTTATAATGACAATCAGAAATAATAACCCACAATCCTTCTTCAATTTCAAAATGATATAAAGCCGCTTTTAAAAATAGTGTATTGGTTTTTAATACTTGTTCATTTGGATAATAATGCGTGAAAGGCAAAGACTTTGCGGATTCTACCAATAATTTAGGGTGTGTAAATTGGTATGGAAACTCGAAAAAACCATTATTATACTTAAATGCTTTAGCTAAGATTTTCTTTTTCCAATGATTTACAATTTCAAGTATATTTTCCAAAATTTGATAAAAATGAATTTAATTTTTCCGTTTTAAACAATTAATTCAACAATTAAATCTAAACATAAACTCCTAAATAGTTAAATGTTCTGATAAGATTATTTAAATATTTTAAAAAAACAGACACTCTGTTTGAGAGTATTAACCCACTACTTTTAAATTTTTGTTGGTGCAATTTTCTGGGACACAGTCTTCATTTTTAATATTAAAGGTTTAGTGCCCCTAAAATAGGAGCACTTAAACTAGTTGAGAGCTAAAAAGCTCGCACCAACTTAAGGAAGATTAAACTTGCTAATAATCTAATCTTTACTATTAATTACAACATATATTGATTTTTTTTGGTTTCAATTTCCAAGAGTTGATATTTCTCAGGAAATTTACTTTTAACTCTAGACGATAATCTATGACTCTAACCATTCTGTAAAGTCCTTAAAATAAAGTTTATAATTTTTCTCATTCAAAATAGTGAGTTAATAGTCTTTCATTTATTACCTCCAAAAATAGTTGTTATTTTTCAAATTTTTAAAACCACTATTTGTTTTGGAGCCAACACCATTCGATATTTTTTTTTTTTTGCAACTAAAGAAATATTTTTTTCTCTAAACTACTTTTGCTTCTAACTATAACTTATTTTCCTCATCCTTTTAATATAAAAATAGAGAGAATAAATAATAGGATGTTTTAGAAAAGAAGTTTAACAATTCTTTGTTATGTTTTGTTCTACTCTCTCGTTTTTGCTAAATAAAGAGAAATAATGTATATGATCAAAATTAATGGAAAGATAAAGTATATTATATTCTCTTATCCCACTATAGTTATTGTTGTTAAATAAAATTAATAGAGTAATGCTAAATACAGAGAATATTTATCTATTCTTTATAATAACCTTTTCTCAAATAAGTATCTATCAAGTGGTCTAATTTCTGGTTCTTCTATTTCATCAATTCGCTCACTGGCTATTTTCGGCTATCCAAAATTTAAAAGTTTCTGCTTTAGGAGAAGGGATTGACTGAACTAAACGAAAAATGATTTCGGTATATGCTACATCTATCAGGTATTTTTTCCATCGCTTGCTACAAATTCCAGTTTGTTACATTTTTTGACAAACTCATTTCCTTCCTTCTTTAATCTACCTTTTAATTTGTCTAGTAGTTTTGTGCCTTATTGTAATCTGACTGACTGGTAAATACAGCGACAAAATTCAATCTACATTTACTTTGCTTATTGAGAAGTTAATTGCATTCCATCAATTCTTGCAATCTTCATTATAAAATTTTAGTCGTGTAATTAAACCTTTTGTAAATCGCTTTCGTTATGATATTCCTTAAGATTCGGAAATGTAACTGTCTTTAAAACTATTATTAACCGCTATAGATTGTATACTATTTGCATTTGATAGTAAAAAAATTAGGGTCTTACTAATACAAAGAGATTTTGCGCCTAAGGTAAGAGATTGAAGCTTAATGGGAGGACTTAGTTAACTATTTTTAAATAGTATATCTAATAAGAAAAATGGTCAGTAAAAAATTACTGACCATTTTTTTTAAGGTTATTTTATAATTTACTTCTTAGCCGATAAAGCAAATAAACTATCTGATTGAATAATTAATCTTGTTTCTTTAGCCCAATCAATAATTACTTTTCTTTGAGTTTCAGATAACTTTGCATCTCCATGTATTAAAGAATAAGACTCTAAAGGCATCCAACGATCTTCTTGGGTTTCTATAACTTCTTCTAATTTATGGTCTTGTCTTTTTAACGTATAAGTGGTAAACTCATCAAAATTTAAATGTTTTTTGCCGTCCTTTACATGGTCATTTAACCACCAAGCAACAGGTTGTATTGCACTATACCAAGGGTATTTGGTGTTATTACTATGACAATCGTAACAAGCAACCTTTAAAATTTGTTGTACAGAATCAGGAATTAGATATTTAGTAGTTATTGCATTGGGTTGTGCACCTTCTGCAATGTTTTTTTCTGATTTCACGAATTGAATTAAAACCAAAAAAATAGCTGTAACAATTAAGATTTTCTTTACCATATTCTATTTTTTAAAATGACTATGTATTATACCATTTAACTCTTTAGATATTTTACCATTTGTAGCTACAATATCACCTTTTTTTAACGCATCTGTACCACCATCAAAATCAAAATATTCTCCTCCGGCTTGCTGCACAATTAATAAACCAGCTGCTATGTCCCAAGGTTTTAAATTATATTCAAAATAAGCGTCAAATCTGCCGCAAGCGGTATAAACTAAATCAACAGATGCTGCTCCAATTCTTCTTAAACCATGGCATTTTTGCATCACATCAGTAAACAAATTTACATAATCTGCTTGTCTTTTAAAATCGTAATAAGGAAAGCCTGTAGCAATTAAAGAACTTTCTAAATCCTTATTGTTAGAAACAGTGATAATATCTCCATTTAAATATGCTTGGCTGCCTTTCCATGCATAAAAACATTCGTCTTGGTTTATCTCATAAACAACGCCTACTACTAATTCATCATCTTTTTTAAGCGCAATACTTACAGCAAAAGCTGGTATGCCATGTATGAAATTTGTAGTTCCGTCTAGCGGATCAATAATCCAATTATAGGTCTCTCCTATTTTATCAGATGTACCTTCTTCTGCAATAAAACCTGCTTCTGGTAATATATCAGCTAATGCTTCAATTATCATTTTCTCAGCTGTTTTATCAACATAAGAAACCATATCATTTAAGCCTTTGTATTCTATTTTTGCTGCACTAAAACCTTTTGATTCTTGTAAAATAAAATGTCCAGCTTGTTTGGCTATAGCTATAACTTGTTGGCACAAAGCTTCGTAATTCATGTTATTCTTTAACTTTAAAAGTAAATAATTTGTGTACGTAATAACTGGCAATTCCTAAGCTTAAAGCCGATGCAATTCTTGAAAAAGTTGGATATAATTCCAATATTTCCACAAAAAACCTAAGCAAACCATAATTAGCAAAAAAACCTAAAAACGCAATTAAAGAGAACCTAAAAAATTGTTTTTTAGTTGCAACATTAGATTCGCTAAAAACAGCATATTTAGTTAATAAAAAATTAATGATAACACCACAGCTGTAAGAAATTACTAAAGTAAATGTATGAGCACTAGCACTTAAATTAAGGAATTTAACCCTTTGATGGCTAAATATATAATTGATAGTTATAAAATATATTACAACATCTACTAAAGTTGCCACACCAGCAGACAGAAAAAAACGAACAGCTTTGTACTGAAAAATTTTATGAAATATATTATTATCCGCTATATCTGTCATTAACCAACCACTTTCCTTTTCCTATCATACTGATAAGCTACGATAATACCTATTACACCACCCAAAACTAAAAGTGTTGATATTAATTCGGCCTGTGTAAAAGCAAATGAACCTACATGGTATTTAGAATTAACTCTTATTAATTCAATAGCAAAACGCTCTATTCCGTTTAAAATTAAATAGATACAAAAGAAAACGCCTGGCGTTTTAATTTTTTTACGAATAGACCAAAGGAAGAAAAACAATAAAATACAAATTATTGCTTCGTAAAGTGGTGTTGGATAAACTGCTACGGCTAATTCACTGCAAAATTTACCATCACAACCTGGTATTGGCACACCTTCATTTATAACATTATGTGGGTATTTGAAAGACCAAACCCAATCTGGTGCCCAAGAAAGCCAATTTGGTTTAGGATTGGTATTGCTAATACCCCAATCGCCATCACCAGCTAATTGGCAACCCAATCTACCCACACCGTAAGCCAACATTAAACCTGGCCCAGAAACATCAACCATGTGAATAGGTTTAATGCCATTTTTACGCGAAATGTAAAGTACTGCAATTGCGCCGCAAATTAAACCTCCGTAATAAGTTAAACCGCTAAAAGAAAGTAAGTTTTGGATGGGATCTTCCATAAACCTATCCCAATATTCTAAATTATCAAAAACCTTTGCGCCAATAATACCTGCAATTGCAGCATAAGCAATAAAAGTCCCCATCATTTGGTATGGGTGTACAACTTCTGTTACCGTTTTTGGTTTTGGTAATTGGGCTTTCTTTTTTTCACTATATGCCCAATATGCAAATACGGCTGCTACTAAAAGTCCTCCTATAAAATTTCCTTCTGTAGATAAAATAAAACCTTGAGGATCGTTTACAAAAGCAGTATAGTTTAGTAATCCGTAAAGTATTTTATACCCAATTAAAAATCCAAACAAACCGTTAAAAAACAATTCTGAGATGGAAGCAGGCTCGCCAATAACAACGCTTCTTTTAACAGGATGCACCTGACCTAATTTTTCTCTGCGTTTTAACTCTTCAGAAAAACCCCAATAACCCGCTATAAAAGCCATGGCGACAAAAAAACCAAATGTTTGAATGGGTAAGGGAATATTTATTCCAAATAGATAATCAATAAGGTGTGATAAGGTTGGAAACATGAAATTGATTTTTTAATTAATGGTTTAATTGTTCAACAGCTTCAATTACACTCACGTCTCCATCAGGTAAAATAGCATCTAATTTTACGTTTTTTAATTCGTTAACTAAAACGGGGTCATATTTGACTTTTACTTTTACATAGTTTTGTGTAAAACCATGCATATAACCTTCTTTATGGTCGGCTTCAAATAAAACAATTGCATCTTTACCTATCTGGGTTTCGTAAAAAGCCCTTCTTTTCTTTTCAGAAAGAATATGTAGCATTTTACTCCTGTCTGATCTTTGCGACCCCGGCACTGCCCCTTCCATATCTTTTGCAGGTGTGTTTTCCCTTTCAGAATACGTAAATACGTGTAAATAAGATATATTAAGTTCGTTTATAAAATTATAGGTGTCAATAAAATCTTCTCTTGTTTCTCCCGGAAAACCAACAATAACATCCACTCCAATACAAGCATCGGGCATTAAAGATTTAATGATATTTACCCTATCCAGATACAAATCTCTTTTATACCTTCTACGCATTAAGCTTAAAATTTTATCAGACCCAGATTGTAATGGGATGTGAAAATGTGGGACAAACCTTTTACTTTGTGCAACAAAAACTATAATTTCATTGGTGAGCAAATTAGGTTCTATGGATGATATTCTAATTCTATCAATACCTTCTACTTCGTCTAGTGCAGTAACTAAATCTAAAAACTTATCTTCTCTTTTACCTAGTCTAATGCCAAAATCGCCAATGTTAACACCTGTTAAAACAATTTCTTTTATTCCAGAAGCAGCAATATCTTCTGCTTGTTTTACAACGCTTGCAATGGTATCACTTCTACTCTCGCCCCTAGCTAGTGGGATGGTACAAAAAGTACATGAATAATCGCAACCGTCTTGCACTTTTAAGAATGTACGCGTACGGTCACCAAAAGAATAAGATGCTACAAATTCTGTAGTTTCTTTAATTGGACTATTATGAACAATAGTTTTCGGATTTTTTGTTAAATCGCTTATGAATTCAACAATTCTAAATTTTTCTGCAGCACCCAAAACTATATCAACACCTTCAATATTGGCAATTTCTTGCGGTTTTAGTTGCGCATAACAACCAACAATTGTGATGTATGCATTTGGAGAATGTTTTAAGGCTTCTTTTACAACTTTTCTGCATTTTTTATCTGCGTTTTCAGTAACAGAACATGTGTTTATGATATACACGTCTGCTGGTTCGGTAAAATCAACAGTATCAAAACCTGCTTTTGTGAACTGCCTGCCTATGGTAGAAGTTTCGGAGTAGTTTAATTTACAACCTAACGTATAAAATGCAACTTTTTTATTCATAATAAAATTGGCTGCAAAGATATAAATTTTGAACTAATTAAGCTTCTTCTTCTCCCCATTGGTAACTATCGGTTTTAAAACCTGACAAATCCAAGACCCTATCAACAACTGTTGCAGCAACTTCTTCAATAGTTTTTGGTTTACTGTAAAAAGAAGGAACAGCTGGACATACAATTCCGCCTGCCTCTGTAATTGTTTTCATATTGTTAATATGTATTAAATTTAAAGGTGTATCTCTGGCAACCAATATCAGTTTTCGTCTTTCCTTTAAAATTACATCGGCAGCTCTTGTAATTAAATCATTAGAAATGCCACCGGCAATACGAGCCATTGTTCCCATAGAACATGGAACAATAATCATGGTATCAAACTTTGCCGAACCTGAAGCAAAAGGGGCCATAAAATCATTTTTATCGTAAAATTTAAAACTAAAATTTTTATAAGTTTCGTCATCTAACTCATAAGTCCAAACATCTTTAGCATTATCAGACATAATTACGCCTACATCTGTTAGCTGGTTTTTCAAACCTTCTAATTTTTGCAATAGAATTTTAGCATAAATTGAACCGCTTGCACCTGTAATTGCTACAATTATTTTTTTCTTTTCCATAACACAATAACAATGTAAATACTAAAAGGTTCTAAAACAAAAAAGGGCCGAATATAAATATTCGACCCTACATCTACCTATGAAAAACATGCCCTTTGGGAGGGCCTTACAAATATAGAAACATTTTACTTGTTTAAACAATTTTTTTTAAAAAAAATTATACAGTATATATAGTTAGATTAATATAATTAAATAGATTAGATTTAAAATTAACTGATTAAGAGTTGTTTTTTATAAAAATTTATATAAAAGAAATAAATATTTATAATTAAGATAAAATATTTATAATTAAAACAAATCAATCGAATGATTAAATATTGTCTTTATTATAAAAAATTAAAAATTATTTTAAAAACATCTTTAAAGTCACTTCAAAATTTATCAAATTATAAATTTGTGATTCTTTTAGGTTTAAACTTCACTAAATTTTTAAATGTTGGTTCCTAATATCTTCACATAATTGGCTTGGTTTATATCCTCACTGAAACAATAAACGTTTCATAAATCAATTAAAATAGACTCTGATTTTTAAATCAAAAATTAAAATCCTTATCGTTGTATAATAATTGAATAATATTAAATTTAGATATAATGAATAAAATGAATTTCCACACCCGCAAATGGGTTAAACCAGAAGACTTAAATCCAAACGGTACTTTGTTTGGTGGTAGCTTACTAAAGTGGATTGATGAAGAAGCGGCAATTTATGCAATGTGCCAGTTAGATAATAAAAAAGTGGTTACAAAATATATGTCTGAAATTAACTTTGTTAGTTCGGCAAGACAAGGTGACATTATTGAAATGGGTATTATTGCTACGGATTTTGGCACAACTTCGCTAACCTTGTTTTGTGAAGTTAGAAATAAAATTACTCGCCAAAGTATATTAACAATAAATAAGATTGTTTTTGTAAATATTGATGAAAATTTTAATCCTGTACCTCATTATAAAACAGAGATCACTTATTCGCAAGATAAATTTAAAGATTAGGTTTTTATATGGATTTCTTTTTTAAGAAATTGATTAAAATTCATCAACCCTAGGTTAAGAGGTAATAAAGGGGATTTAATTTTTATTTAGAGGCAAGCATTGGAGAATAAAGCCCTGAGGATAAATTAAACTAATTTGTTTAAAATGATGTTTAATTCATCTAAGCTGTAAGGTTTATTTAAAATTGCTTTTACAGAGTTAAATCTACTCATTTGAGCTAAATCTAACTTATCTAAAGAAGTTGTAACTACAATTATCCTGAACTTATTTTGCAGATTTAAAGGTAGCGTTTCAAATTCTTCTACAAACTGAACACCTGTCATTACAGGCATCATTATATCTAATAGTATTACAGTTAAACCATCATAGTTTACTAAACCCTGTTTTATATCGCTTAATACTTGTATAGCGTTATTGTAAATTTTATAACTGTCGCAAATACCAGTTTTTTTAACAATACCTTCTGCAACTAAACAGTCTAAATTTAAGTCATCAACTATTAAAAAAGCCTTTCTCATTAACTATTTGTTTGGGATAATAGCTGTAAAAGTACTGCCATGGTTAACTGCAGAATCAACAGAAATTTTTCCGTTTAATTTATTAATTGCGCTTTTAACATTAAAAAGCCCTAAACCAGAACCTACATTATAATAATGAGCTCTAAAAAAAAGCGTGAAAATTTGATCATGATATTTTTCTTCAATTCCGTGACCGTTATCTGAAACTTTAATAGTTGCGAAACCCTTTAAAACAGTTATTGCCACATCAACTTTTTTGTTTTCACATTCTAATCTTTGATATTTTATTGCATTACCGATAAGATTATTTAAAATAAGATTAACATTAATTTTATCTGACCAAAAGTCTTCTTCTTGGCTAACTGTGATACTAAAATTAATAGCTAAACTTTTAGCATAAATTTCATATACGTCTTTTAAATCTTTAGCTATCTCGTTAAAATCAATACTTGTAATTTTTAATTTACCTCTTTCTAGACTATAATAATCATGCATGTTAATGATAAACTTATCAAGTTTATCAACAGATTTAGACATCATTCTTAAAATATCCTTAATCTCATCAATATTGTTGGTATCAAGTGCTAGGCTTATGCCGCCAGAGAGACCTACTAAAGGCCCTCTAATATCATGACTTACAGAATAAGCAAACTTATCTAACTCTGAATATGCTGATCTTAATTCTTCGTTATTAATTGCTAAAATAGAGCTTGCTTGATAATATTTAATGCTTTCTTGAATGGCATTTATAATTTCCGACTCGACCCAAGGTTTTTTAACATATCTAAAAATATTACCTTTATTAATTGCATCTATGATAGACTCAACATCTGTGTAAGCGGTAATTAAAACACGTACCGGATTCGGATATTTTTTTTGAACATCCTCAAAAAACTGAACACCGGTAATTTCCGGCATTCTTTGATCACAAAATATAACTTTTATATCTTCATACTGTTCTAAATAATGGTAAGCTTTTGAAACATTTTCTGCAATTAGAATTTGGTAATCTAAACGTAAGGATGCTTTAAAGCCTACAAGATTATTCATCTCATCATCTATATAAAGTATTTTGGCTTTGTTTTCCATTTGGGTATTACAAACTTACATTGTCTTTTTGATAAAAAGGAATTTCGATGATAATTTCTGTTCCTTTATTTAACTCTGAGTTAACTATTATATTGCCATTATGCTTTTTTATGGTATTGTAAACTATAGACATCCCCAAGCCAGTACCTTCCCCAACGTCTTTGGTAGTGTAAAATGGCTCAAATAACTTGTGCTTAGTTTTTTCTGACATACCAGTTCCGTTATCTTTTATTGCAATCATTATTTTACCATCAATTGCGGCTGTGGTAATGGTTAATAAACCTTCCGAAATATTTTGAGTGTTAAATTTTATAGCGTCAATTGAGTTGGAAATTAAATTGAGAAAAACTTGATTTAATTTACCCGGATAACATTCTATAGATGGCAAATCTTGAAAATTCCTTTCCACTTTTATGTTATGTGCGCTCAACATACTATTCATAATAACTAAAGTTGAGTTTATGCCTTCGTTAATATCTGCCTTTTTTAAATCGTCTTCATCAACTCTTGAAAAAACCCTTAAACCTTTTACAATTTCTGCAGTTCTTACCGCCCCTTCATTAATCCCTTTTATTAAATGAGCAATTTCTATTTTAAGGTAATCATAATCTAATTCTTCTTTAAATTCTTCTATCTCAGCTTCTTTTTCTGCTGTGCTAGATGTATTTAATGCAATGGTTTCCATTTTATCAAATGCATCAAAAACAATTTTAAAATCTCTTTCTAAGGGTGCAACATTAGATGTTACAAAGTTTATTGGATTATTAATTTCATGTGCTATACCTGCTGTCAACTGCCCTAAAGAAGCCATTTTTTCGGCCTCAACTAATTGAGTTTGTGTTTGCTTTAAATTCTCTAAGGTATCTCCTAATTCGGTATTGGCTTCCACTAATTCACTTGTACGCTCATTAACTTTTTGTTCGAGAATAATATTTTGTTGGGTAATAATACGTTCATTCTCTTGAGCCGTTGCTAAAGCTTCTGCCTGCGAGATTTCCTTTTCTTTTTTAAATATATTAATTTTATTAGCAAGTGCAAAGGAAAGCAATATAGCTTCTAAAGCTGAACCAATTTCTACTGCGTGTACTGTAAATTGATTGTACGGCACAATACCGTAATCTTTGGCTACAAATATTAAAACACTTATAAAAAAAACTGAAAAGCTGATTAAAAAATATTTAGCGGGGGTATATTTTTTTCTGTAAATAAACCAAGCAACGTATAGAATTAGTAATGAAACTGTTACTGCTGTTAAATTAACTAATTGAAAAGCTTGTTGTTTAAGGTTAAGTAGTAATAGTGTTAATGCTATTAGATATATTGTAATAGTGATATTCAATAAAAGATTTAATTTGAATGAATATTCCTTAGTTTTTAAAAATGATTTAGCGAAAATTATGGTTGCTATACCAGACATTATACCGCATATAATCACCATATTTTGAGCAAGCCACACGCTATCTGTCCAAAAATATCGATGAGAAAAACCTAATAAAGTAGCCTGTGTTAATGCCACCCAAAATATATAATGACAGTACACCAAATAATCTTTATCCTTTATGGTAAAATAAATAAATAAATTATAAAGCATCATCACAATCATTATACCTAAATAAAAACCAGTTTGTACATCTGCATTACTAATAACCGGTAAAACTTGGTTTGGTGTGTAAATGCTTAAAGGTGCAAGTATTTGCTCTTTAGCATTTAATTTTAAATAGCATATAATGGTTTCATTAGGTTTTAAATTAATATCAAATAAATAGAATTGATGCTTATATTTTCTATTTCTTATTGGAGAATAGTTTGTAGTATTTATGTTCTCGGTTGTGCTATCTCTTACAACATATAAACTTACTTTGTTTATTAGAGGGTTTGATAGATTGAGGATGAATTTTTCTTGGTTAGAGTTATTGCTTAAAGTAAATTTTAACCAGTTATTATTTGCGGTAATACCCAAGTTTGGTACATCAAATGTGCTGGGTGTAAATAAATCGTCAGATTTTAAAACTTGTTCGAAACTTAAATTACTGGTTGAATCTTGAAAAATAGCAACAGATTTACCAATATATTTCTCTTTTAAAGCATCATTAATATTAAGCACATTTTGAGCAAATAACGAAATACTTGATAGGTAAATGAGAGATAATAAAAGTATAGCTTTTTTAAAACTTGATATCTTTATTTTAAAAGCCTGTTCTTTTAAGAAAGAAAAAATAATCATCATACTTCTATTTGTTATTAAATATATAATCTAAATCAACATAATACCTACCCGAATCTTTATGCTCATTAAGCAATATACGCCTGCAAATATCTGTTGTTATGGCACCTCCTAATACAACTGACGAAGCCAATTGAGGCCATGTATTGATACTTTTGCCAATTTGCGCCATTGAAAATTGCATTCTTTCAGACAATTTATCAAAGGAAAGAATTGACATCAAAATTTCTGTTCTGTTGGCAGGTGTTACTGTTATGCCATTATTCACCATTAAATGATCTAAATAACCATGAAAAATATTCCTTTCTGGCTCTAAATCAAATCTTTCAATATCAAGCATTCCACGGTCGTTAGTATCCATAACAACTGGCAACTTTAACTCACGGGCTTTCATTCTGCTATCTATTTTAATCTCTAAAGAATCGCACACCTCAATAAACAAGTCTAATTTTCCGTCTTCCAGAAAAAAATCGTCTAAATTCTGATTTGTTAAACCTTCTGGATAGATTTTTACTTTTAAAAACGGATCTATTTCAGCAATTTCTCTTGCTGCTAAAACTGTTTTACTGATTCCAAGATTGTGTACGCCAGTTCTTATTCTATTCAAATTGCTTAATTCGGCAGTATCAAAATCCGCTAACCTAAGTTCGCTACAAGTTCTTTCCATGGCTAAAGTTAGCGCAATAGATTGCCCTACAGAAAGCCCTACAACTCCTATAATTTTTGATTGTAGCTCGGCTTGCTCTTCCCTAGTAATTTTATTTCTATTTCTGTTGGTTCTAACTTCAATAAACTCGTCCTTATTTAATAGGTGTACTAATTTATTACTCCAAGGGTAATAAACCCATACTCCATAATTATCTAATTCTGTACCGTTTAAATGAGCTTCTATAAAAGATTTAACTTCTTCTTTGCTAAGTTTAACCGAAGGATTTTTACATTTTATGAGTTCTTCTAACTGACTGTAAATTTCATCGTGAATACACAGATTTTTTTCTTGTTCTAACAGTTTTTTTAACTCTTGTTTATCGATAGATTTTTGAAGATTAAAGAAAACAGGTTGATATATAGTTTCAGATTGTTTGAAATGATAGAGTGTTTTATCAAAAAAAGCCATACTAAAATTATTTAAAGAAAGGTAAAGTTATTAGCACCATCTATACTTACGGTCGCTTTTTGGAAATTATTATAAGCCTCACTAATTGCGTGGTCTAAATCCCAATTGTTTATTAAAGGAATTAGGGTTTCATAATGTATAGTAATTTCTTTTTTTCTTAGTGTTTCGTTTTTCACCACATTTAAATCCTTGCGAAGTTTAACAATTGCAATTTTATCTTCTTCTTCGGCTTTACTTAAAGTATCAACATCCTTTAGTATCATGGTTGTAGCTACTAAATCAAGTTTAGGGTACACAAAAGTACCTTCATTACCAATGCTAGGTTCGAGCTCCATGCCGCATGTTGCAACTGGTTTTATGGTATATGGTGCACAAAATGCAAATAGTGATTTTATGCCTAATTGCTGAGATATGGCAACAGCAGCCCTAATTAAAAATATGCTTCCAACACCATAACCCGCAATCTCTCTTGAGTTCCATAATCCACACAATTCACCAGTTCCGTTTTGTGCATATTTCCATACTAAGTCAAAAACGTTAGAATCTAATGCAGATGCTGCTTCCTCTAAAGGCAAAGGTTGATTACCTCCTGCAACATGAACTCTAGCACCACCGTAAACCCTCTTTCCTTCTAAATCCTCTACCACCAAAACAAAAGCGGCTGGGTTATACATCCAATCATTTTTTGAAGAGGTTACTTTTGTAATGCCTATGCTTGTTAAAACATGTGTATGCCCTTCTATAAAGAGTTCACATGTTTTCGGATCATCTATTGCCCTAAATGCTCTTAATCTTACTACAGGTTTATCCTTATTTAAAAAAATTTCCATCAAATTTAAAAAATGTTAATGTGTGTGATTATATTTTTCGCAAAGGTATTAATGCAAAATAGTACGTTTTTATTAAGAAAAAGTTACTAAAATAAAAAAGTCAGGTATTTGCCTAAATACCTGACTTTTATAAAAAAATTAAAAGAACAAATTACATTCTCTCTGGCATGGCAATACCTAATAAACTCATTGCTTTGTTTAAAGTTAAAGCGGTATGGTATGACAATTTAAGCCTAAAAGTTCTTAAATCATTATTTTCTATTTTAAGAATACTTTCTGTTTGGTAAAACTTATTATAAGCTTTCGCTAAATCGTAGGCGTAATTGGCAATCATAGCTGGATTATAAGTTTCCGCAGCTATTTTTAATATTTCCTGATATTTACTAATAAGTTGAATGAGCTCAACTTCGGTTTCTTTTAAAGTTGTAGGTGGCACCATTACCGATCCAAAATCAGATTTGTTTAAAACAGATTTAATACGAGCGTGGGTGTACTGTATAAACGGACCTGTATTTCCTTGAAAATCAATAGACTCATTTGGGTCAAACAATAAACGTTTTTTAGGTTCAACTTTAAGTAAAAAGTACTTTAAAGCACCCATGCCTATGATGTTGTATAAACTCTCTTTTTCTGCTTCTTCAAAATTATCAACCTTACCTAAAGCTTCGGTTTTTTCCTTTGCAGTGGCTTTCATTTCTTCAATTAAATCATCGGCATCAACCACAGTTCCTTCTCTCGATTTCATTTTACCACTAGGCAAATCAACCATGCCGTACGATAAATGGAATAACCCTTTTGCCCAATCTTTACCTAATTTTTCCAAAATCAAAAACAGGACTTTAAAATGGTAATCTTGTTCGTTACCAACTACATAAATAGATTTTTGTACGTTATAATCATCAAACTTTAATTGAGCAGTACCTAAATCTTGGGTAATGTAAACCGAAGTACCATCTGCCCTACGCACCAATTTCTCGTCTAATCCATCAGCAGTTAAATCTATCCAAACAGAACCATCTTCTTTTTTAAAGAAAACGCGTTTGCTTAAACCTTCTTCAATAATATCTTTTCCTAATAAATAAGTATTTGATTCATAATAATATTGATCAAAACTTACGCCTAAAGCTTTATAAGTTTTATTGAAACCGGCATAAACCCATGAATTCATGGTTTTCCATAAATCAATAACTTGCTCATCGCCTTGCTCCCACTTTAAAAGCATTTGTTGTGCTTCTAAAATTAAAGGCGCTTGTTTTTTTGCTTCTTCTTCGGTTTTTCCTACCGCAATTAAATCAGCAATTTCCTTTTTATATTCTTGATCGAAAATCACATAATATTTTCCAACCAAATGATCACCTTTTAAACCTGATGATTCTGGTGTTTCTCCATTCCCAAATTTCTGCCAAGCCAACATAGATTTGCAAATATGAATTCCCCTATCATTAACCAAATTCGCTTTAATCACTTCAAAGCCTGCTGCATCTAAAATTTGAGCTACAGCAAAGCCTAATAAATTATTACGTACATGACCTAAGTGCAAAGGTTTATTGGTGTTTGGTGATGAATATTCTACCATCACCTTTTCTCCGTTTGAAGGTAATCGCCCAAAATCAGGATGAGAAATATGACTTTGAAAAATCTCCAACCAATACGCATCGCTTAAAACCAAATTTAAGAAACCTTTAATTACATTAAAACCTGCTATTTCTTTACAATTATTTTGCAAATATTCTCCCAATAAATTAGCAGTTTGCTCTGGCGATTTTTTAGTAAACTTCACAAATGGAAAAACCACAAAAGTGGCATGCCCTTCAAATTCTTTTTTGGTTTGCTCTAAATTTACTTGATGCTCTTGAAGTTCTGTATCGAAAACATCGGCGAAAGCCTTAACAATGGCTTGGTGTAAAAATTTCATCTGGCAAAATTAATTAATCTTATTTCATCTGGGCAATTTAATTTTTGAATTAAATTCTAATAGCTTTGTATTTGAACCATTACAAATTATGACCAAAGATTCTAAAGATTTTAAAGTTAACGTAAGTTCTGAAATTGGAAATTTACGTTGTTTACTTATACATAGCCCTGATAGTGGTTTAGGGAAAGTTGTGCCTTCTAAAGCTCAAGATTGGCTTTTTGAAGATATTGTTCACTTAGATACTATTAGAAAAAAAGAATACGATTATTACTTAAAACTTTTACTTTATTTCTTAGACCCTGAAAAAGTAAAAGGTAAAACCACAGAAATTGATAGCGACAAGACTAGAAGTTTTTATAAACCTGCTCATCCAAATTTCCATGCTTCAAACAAAGTTATAGAGTTACAATTTATTTTAGCTGAGGTCTTAAACAACGTTAGTCTTAAAAAAGAAATGGTAGCAGCTGTTTGCGCTATTGAAGGTTGCACTTATCATTTACAAAATAAACTGAATGAAATGTCGCCCTCAGATTTGGCAAACATTTTTATTTCGGGTTCTATTAACCAAGATGAGATGATTTTTGCGCCTATTCCTAATTTAATTTTTACTAGGGATATTGGAATTACAATTAATCAGCATATTTTAATAAATAAACCAGCAAAAAAAGCTCGTTCGCGAGAAACGCTTTTGGCCAAATACATATTTTTTAATCATCCCTTGTTTGCAAATTATAAAGAGAACATTATTGAGATACCAGATTCTTTGCAGCATTTTTTACGCCCCGGCGAAGAAAACGAACAAAAAAGTACTTTAGAAGGTGGAGATGTGATGGTGGTTAGTGAAAATCACCTAATTATTGGTTTTAGCGAACGTACATCTGCAAATGCAATTAGCGACACTATTAAAATTTTGTTTGAAAAAGATGTGGTTGATAAAGTTAGCGTTGTAAAAATACCTCATAAAAGAGATTTTATGCACATAGATACTGTGTTTACACAAGTAAAACGTAATATGTGGGTAATTTTGCATGCTATTGGAAAGCAAGATATACGCGGTGATGGAAGTGAGCCAATTGATCATTTAATTAACGAAGAACCTAAAGACAAACCAGAAATTACTCAATTTCTGAAAGGCGAAATTAGTAACCCTAAAAAGTTTAATTCTATTGAAGCTTTGCTTGATGATATCAGTAAAAATGATTTGAAATCTGATCAAAAAACAGAATTTATTTACTCGGGAAATGAAGAGTTTCCTTACGATTCTAGAGAGCAGTGGACAGATTCTTGCAATTTATTAGCTCTAAAAGAAGGTGTGGTTTTAGGTTACGATAGAAACGACTATACTATTAAAGGATTTAAAGCTAAAGGATTTAAAGTTATTGGTGTTAAAGAACTTTTAAAGCAATTTGAAAGCGGGAAATTGAGTCCAGAAACGTTAGAGAATACATTTATTACTATGCCGTCAGCAGAATTATCAAGAGCTAGAGGCGGTTTTCATTGTATGAGTATGCCTATTTTTAGAGATGAATTAGATGGTTAGTTGGTTGGTTGGTTAGTTGGTTAGGACTCTTTATTGTGTTTTAAAGTTCATTAGTCATTGGTTTATTAAGGCTTTTGATTGATAATAATAAGTTCATTAGTCATTGGTTCATTAGGACTTTTAATTAATAATAATCTCATTTACAATTATTTATAAATAATTTTTTTATTCAATCGATATATTTGGTGCCGTTTCGCCAGTTCTCAATTCTCATATCTCACATCTTAATACTAAAAAAATGCAAAACACATCAAACATATTAATGATAAGGCCTGTTGCTTTTAGGTTTAACTCACAAACATCAGACAGTAATGCTTTTCAGCACAAAGCAGAGGATGAAAATGTACAAGAAAAAGCTTTGGTAGAGTTTAATAACTTTGTAAATAAGCTTCGTTTAAATCATATCAATGTGATTGTTATTGAAGATACTTTGCAGCCTCATACTCCAGATTCGATTTTTCCAAACAATTGGGTTTCTTTTCATAACGATGGAAGCGTTTACATTTACCCAATGCAAGCAGAAAACCGTAGAATGGAACGTAGAGAAGATATTTTAGATGTTTTAAGCACTCAGTTTAATATTAAAGAAGTAAACGATTTAACCTTTACCGAAGAAAAAGAGGAATATTTAGAAGGTACTGGCAGCATGGTTTTAGACCGTGAGCATAAAATTACTTACGCTTGTATTTCCATACGTACAAACCCAAAAGTACTGGAAATTTTTTGTGCAGAAAGTGGCTATAAAGCCATTACTTTTTTAGCTGTTGATGAAAATAACAAGCCTATTTACCATACCAATGTGATGATGTGTGTGGCAGAAAAATTTGTGGTGATTTGTTTAGCGAGTATTCCAGATTTAGCAGAAAAAGAACAGCTAATAAATAGTTTTAAAAATACAGGTAAAGAAATTATCGATATCAGCTTTGAGCAGATGAATAATTTCGCTGGCAATATGTTAGAAGTTAAAAACACTTTAAACCAAAGCTTTTTGGTGATGAGCGAAAGCGCTCATTCTTGTTTAAATGCACCTCAAATAGCTCAAATTAACAAATATGCTGATATTTTATCTTCGCCGATACCTACAATTGAAAAAATTGGTGGGGGTAGTGCAAGATGCATGATGGCTGAGATACATTTAGAGAGGAAATAGGATATTATTTCATAACCTTGATAGAGTTGCTAACTTTTTTTAAATGAATTTTATAATCATATTTAACTTAAACAGTTTTGATTAACATTTCAAATTTATCTATCGCTAAACAGTAAAAAAATAATAAACCTTATATTTTTTTCATTATTTAATCACACTTTTGCAAAAAAATAATAAATGCAGAGTTACGAAGAATTTTTAGACCTCAGTGTTGGTTTCCCTCAAGAAGGTTTTGACATTATTGATGATGAACTTTATTTCCACGATTTAAACCTGATGGAAATGATAGAAACTTATGGTACACCGCTAAGGTTCACCTATTTACCTATCATCAGTAAAAAGATTCAGCAAGCAAAAATATTGTTTCAAACTGCTATCTTAAAAAATAATTACCGTGGCTCTTACAAATATTGCTACTGTACAAAAAGCTCTCATTTCCGTCATATAGTTGAGGAGGCTTTAAAAAACGATATTCACCTAGAAACATCATCGGCTTTTGATATGCCAATGATTGATGCTTTAGAGAAAAAAGGATCGTTAAATAAAGATGTAACTGTAATTTGTAACGGCTTTAAAACCTACCAATACAAGCAATATATAGTTGATATGTTGCATGATGGTTTTAAAAACATTATCCCTGTTTTAGATAATAAAGAAGAATTTAACCTTTATGATGACGAGGTTGAGTTAGATACACCTTGTAATTTAGGGATAAGAATTGCAGCAGAAGAGCAACCAGATTCACAGTTTTATACCTCAAGATTAGGTGTAAGACAAGAAGATGTGATTGATTTTTACAACAACAAAATCATTAAAAACCCAAACTTTAGGGTTAAACTTTTACATTTCTTTATTAACTCTGGAATTACTGATACACCTTATTATTGGAACGAATTAGAAAAATACGTAACGTTATATTGTAAATTCAAAAAGATTAATCCTGATTTAGATACTTTAGATATTGGTGGCGGTATGCCATTTAAAGATTCTTTGGTTTTTGATTTCGATTATGAATACATGATTAACGAAATTATTAAACGTATTAAAGAAATTTGTGCCGAACATGAGGTAATGGAACCAGATATTATTACCGAATTTGGTAAATATACAGTTGCTGAAGCTTCTGGTATTTTATACAAAGTTTTAGGTCGTAAACAACAAAACGACCGTGAAAAGTGGTTAATGCTAGATGGCTCTTTTATTACCAATTTGCCGGATGTTTGGGCAATGAACCAACGCTACATTCTGTTACCAATTAATAATTGGGATAGCGAGTATGAGCGTGTAAATTTAGGTGGTATAACCTGCGACGGACAAGATTATTACAACCAAGAAGCACATGTGGGTAACGTATTTATGCCTAAAACACGTAAAGTACAATTTCTTGGCTTTTTCCATACGGGAGCTTACCAAGAAGTATTAAGTGGTTATGGGGGTATCCATCATTGCTTATTACCATCGCCAAAGCATGTAATTATCAGAAGAAACCGCGACGAAACTTTTAATTATGAAGTTTTTGGTGAGGAACAAAACAGCAAGCAGGTAATGAAAATTTTAGGTTATTTATAAAGAGGAGTTTCTCCTCTTTTTCTTTTTAAAAGAAATTACAGCTACTAGATTTTTTGGGTTATCATTATTCATTTGATTAACTCTATCTTTATTTTTCAAAATCATTTCCTATGAAACATAAAAGTTTATTGGTTTTAGCAATCATCTTACTCAGTTTAAAATCATTTGCACAAAACGACCTATTGGAGAGATTACAAGTACTTCAAAATAAAACCGTTAAATATTATAATATTGATAATTACCTAATTACAAGCGAAATCTTCAATAGCGATTTGAATGATAAACGTTTAAATATACTTTACAGGAAATATGATATTAAAACGAAGGATTTAAAATCTAAGAATCCTGAGATTCCATATAACCATATCTACATAAAAAAAGAGAATTCAGTCTCTGATCAATTGACACAAAAAAACAGTTATTACTTTGTAGAAAACAAAGATAAAATGACTGTAATTATTCGGTTTTCTAACATGACCAGTATAGATCAAGATTTAGAAAAAAAGATGGTTAACCTTATTGTAGAAAACACGATTCCAAAGGAAAATTATGCGAGTCTTAGAATTGATTCAATTAATTTTGCAGGTAGAAACATCAAACTTAATAATAGCTGCTATTGGACAAATGTAAATACTGTGCAATGTCCTTATTTAGGAGAAATGAATTGGTCTTTACATTCTGATTTAAATAGTGCACAAACGGCTTTAGACAATCAATTATTAATAACTAAAACTAAAAAGGGTATTAAAATAATCTATGATGAACTTGTAGAAGTAGAATTTGAAGGCACACCTACTAAAGCGAAAAAGGTTGTTATTGATTTTAATGGTGGCACATCTTTATTATTAGGAATAACAGGAAATAAGACTTTAACAGTTTATTATGTTGCAGAAAATATTAGAAATCATTATTTAGCTTGTGTTTTGAGCTTTTGGAATAACGATGATATTACATCAACAGGTCTACCTCAACTTTTAAACCAAGTAATGAAAATCAATAATTAATATCATTAATTATAAAATATTATCCAAATTTTATTAATTTTCTTCTGTGAGAGAATATTTTTTAGTTATTGATACAGAAACATCGGGTTTACCAAAAAAATGGGATGCTCCGTATTCTTCCAATAACAATTGGCCTTATATTTTACAAATTGCCTGGCTAATTTACGACGCTGATGGTGCTCTTGTTAAAAAAGAAAACCATTATGTTAAACCTGGAAATTTTAAAATTAGTAAAGCTTCATTAAAAATACATCATATTACCAAAGAAGATTTATTGCATAAAGGCAAAGATAAATTAGCTATAATAAAAAGGCTGGCTAATGACATTGTAAAATACCAACCTTTAGTTGTAGCGCACTTTACAGAACTTGATTACCACATGGTAGGTGTAGAAAGTTTTAGACTAAACATAGAAAATCCGCTTCTTCACAAGCCTTTGTTTTGCACCATGAAGGCAAGTGTTCCTTATATTAAAAATCCTAATTTTAAGCATTTAAAACTAAACGTATTTTATAAAACTCTTTTTAATAAAAAGCCCGAAAAACTACATAATGCACTAAGCGATGCTACAATTACTTCTGAAATATTTTTTTACTTAAAGAATAAAGGAGAAGTAAGTGATAGTATAATAGCCAAGCAACAAATAACTACTAAAACTGAATTTAAAAAACCCGATTCCTTCTTTAAATGGTTTTTATCCATTTTTAAAATCATCATATTCTTCATCCTAATTTGGTATAATTATGGAAAATAAACTTAAATTTTTACAGCAGACTACTCCTTTTAACTTGCTTCCTATTGACGTAATTACTGGCGTAGCCGAAGTATTAGAGGAAGTAATTTACCCTAAAGAAAAACTGATTTACCAGCAAGAAATCACCAAAATGAAAGGGCTTGATATTATTGTTGAGGGAGAATATGAATCTTTTTTTTACGATACCAATAACAATAAAAGAGATGTAAATAACTTAACTAAAGGTGCGGTTTTTGGTGGAATTTCTGTTTTATTGAACAGAAAAAAAGCTTTAAAATCTGTAGTTGCTAAAAAAGGTACATTAGTGTATGTTTTGCCGCGTAAACATTTTAAAGCTTTATGTGATGCCTACGATAGCTTTTTTCAGTTTTTTACTGCTGATTTTGGTAAAAGAATGCTAAATGAAGAATTTGCATTCTTTTATAAAAAACCCGCTCTTTTTGCAGAAAGCTACATTGCTTCTGAGCAAATGTATTCTCGAAAAATTGAAGGTTTAAGCTATCATAAAATAGCAAGTTGCAATTCCTTCACTCCTATTTTTGAGTGCGCTATTAAAATGGCACAAGAAAAAGTAAGTTGTTTATTTGTTACTGATGATGAAAATAAAATAATTGGCTTTGTAACTGATATTACTTTAAGAGACCGAGTTATTGCTCAACAATTAGACGCTGGCAAAAGCATTTCTGAGGTAATGGACGATGAAATCATATCCATTTCTAAAGAAGCATATATTTACGAGGCCATACTATTAATGTTTAGAACGAAAAGCCGATACCTTTTAGTGGAAGATGATGGCGAATTTGTCGGGTTTTTGAGCCGAAACAGATTATTGAGTGAGCAAGCGCAATCGCCTTTGGTTTTTATACAATCTGTAAAATCGGCTTTAAGCACTAAAGAATTAAAAGCAAAATGGCTAAAAGTACCAAGTATTGTTTCTCAGCTGCTAAGCAGAGGCGTACATGCCGAAATTGTTAACCAAGTAATTACAACCATTGCCGATACCATTTCTACCAAGGTAATTGAAGAGGTTTTTAAAGAAATTGGCCCTGCACCGGCAAAATTTGTTTTTATTGTTTTAGGTAGCGAAGGCCGTAAAGAACAAACCCTAAAAACCGATCAAGATAACGCCATTATTTACGAAGATAAAGCTAACGAACAAAGAGAGCTAGTAAGAACTTACTTTTTAGAATTTGCAACCCGAGTTTCTGATAAACTTAACGAAATTGGATTTGTTTATTGCTCTGGTGATTTTATGGCTAAAAATCCTAAATGGACACATTCTTTATCGCATTGGAAACGTAATTACAAAGAATGGATTGACGATGCCCTGCCAGAAACCGCTATCAAATTTTCAACTTTTTTTGATTGTAGAGCAATTTATGGGGATTTAGCTATTATGGATGATTTGCGTAATTTTGTGAATTTAGAATTACAAAAACCGATGGAAAAGTTTTTTGTGTACATGGCAAAAAATGCATTACAGTATGACCCACCGCTTACTTTCTTTAAAAATATTAAAACCCAAACTATAGAAGAAAAACAGGTTTTTGATATTAAAAGAGCTATGACTCCTATAGTAGATTTGGTGCGTGTTTATGCATTGCAAAACAGAATTTTTCAAAAAGAAAATACCGGTGAAAGATTAAAAGAGCTACAAAAAATGGGCGTATTTTCAGAAAAACAATATCTTGAATTAATGCAGTCTTACTACTATTTAATGGGGTTACGTTTAAAGCGACAAGCGCAAAACATCATAGATAATAATGCTGAACCCACCAATTATGTTGAATTAAACTCTTTAACAAAAATAGAACAAGTTACCATCATTGAGATTTTTAAAACCATTGCAAACTTTCAGAACTCTACAAGAATGAAGTTTGTAGGAAGTTTATAAAGTATAATGAATGATATAAAATTGTAACGATATAGGGAGTGTGAATTTTTAGGAATAAAGTTTGGAATGATTAAATTTTAAATGATTGACGGAGAGTTCAAGAATTAATTATTTTTGTAATTAAGCTATTAAATGGCTAACAAATAAAATGCTAAGGTATTGGAAAATTTTTTACAGCGAAAACTTCAAGAAAGAGTTGATAACGATTCGTTAAGAACGTTACAGCAGCACCCAGAAAGTTTAGCCGATTTTCACTCTAACGATTACTTAAGCTTTGCTCAATCGCATATTCTTAAACAAAAACTTGAGCAATTACTGCAAACATACCCTAACTATAAATTGGGTTCAACTGGTTCAAGATTATTAGCTGGCAACGGTAAATTTGTAGAAGAGCTAGAACAAAAAATAGCAGGTTTTCATGAAGCTGAAGCATCCTTAATTTTTAATTCTGGTTATGATGCTAATATTGGTTTGCTTTCTTGCATTGCGCAACGTGGTGATACCATTGTTTGTGATGAATTGATACATGCAAGCTTAATTGATGGCGCAAGGTTAAGCCTAGCCAATAAATATACTTTTGCGCATAATAATTTAACCGCTTTAGAAGACAAATTAAAACTAAGCAAAGGGAATGTTTTTATAGTGACAGAAAGTGTTTTTTCTATGGATGGAGATACAGCTCCTTTGTTAGAAATTAATGAGTTAGCCATAAAATACAATGCAAATTTAATTGTAGATGAAGCCCATGCAATTGGTGTTATAGGTAATAATGGCGTGGGACTTTGCCAACAATTAGGCATTCAAGATAAAATATTTGCCCGCATTTATACCTTTGGTAAAGCTTTAGGTTGCCATGGCGCAGTAATTACTGGTTCGGTTTTGTTAAAAACTTATTTAATAAATTTTGCCCGCTCCTTCATTTATACCACAGCTTTGCCTTTTCATGCTTTGGCATCAATTACGGTTGCTTACAGTCAATTATATCAATCTGCACAAATGGTAATTTTAAAAGAAAACATTGCACTTTTTAAACACCTTTTAAGTAGAATGAATTTACTTTTGATACCTAGTGAAAGTGCAATACAAAGTATAATTATTGAAGGTAACAGCAATTGTAAAAACTTTGCCAACTATTTGCAACAACATGGATGTAATGTGAAAGCTATTTTAAGCCCAACTGTACCAGCAGGTAAAGAAAGATTAAGAATAAGTTTACATGCGCACAATACTAAAGCAGAAATTTATAATTTAACCAATCTTTTAAGTGCTTTAAGTAAGGACTAAAATCTGATTTTTAATTAGTTAAAGCTAAATTCTATAAAACAACAATCATGAATAAAACATATTTTGTAACAGGTATTGGTACAGAGAATGGAAAAACAGTAACGGCTGCTATTTTAGTGGAAAAATTAAAAGCAGACTATTGGAAGCCTATACAATCTGGAGATTTGGAACAATCAGACACTCTAAAAGTTGAGAGCTTAATTAGCAATTCCAATACAAAGTTTCATCCAGAAACTTACCGACTTACACAACCTTTTTCTCCGCATTACTCTGCACAATTAGATGGTGTAAAAATAGATTTAGCTGAGTTCAACATCCCGCAAACAACTAATAATTTAATTATTGAAGGCGCAGGTGGTTTAATGGTTCCGCTAAATAATGAAGATTTGATAATTGATTTGATAAAAAAATTAGGGGTAGAGGTTATTTTAGTTTCTAAAAATTATTTAGGCAGCATAAACCATACGCTACTATCTGTAGAAGCTTTAAATAACCGTAAAATACCAATTAAAGGAATTATATTTAATGGAGAACCAAATCCGGCTACAGAAAGTATCATCTTAAAAAAAACTGGTTTAGCAGTAGTTGCTCATATTCCTTTATTAACTAATTTGAACAAGGAAAGTATTTTTGCCGTAGCAAATGAGATAAATTTTACGTTTTGATAAGAATTTTTAATCTGAGAGTCAGAAAATATTTTAGACTACTAAAACTCAAATACACATAAGTTTAACTCCACAAAAAAGTCGGTTTCACAAATTTAAAACCGACTTTTTTATTACGAATTTAATTTATTCAGCTTAATCTAACCCACCTCTTCTGTTTGGAGAACGTGGTGTAGGCCAAGTCATAGGTTCGCCAGTTCTAGGACTAACTGGTAAAACACTTTTAACTTTTGAAGTAGTTTCTGGGTCTTCACTAGCCATATAAGTCATAATTGCAGCCATAATTGTATTGCTTCTTAAATCGTCAAATACAATTTTATCATAAGTATCTCTGTTGGTGTGCCAAGTATAATTACCATAAGCCCAACTTATAGAACTTAAAGAAAATGCAGGAGCACCAGCTGCAACAAAAGATGCATAATCAGATCCGCCACCACCTGGGTTACCTGGGAAATTAGTTTTTACTTCTTTTCTAATTTCGTAAGGCACTTTATTTAACCAACGCCCCAAATAATCATAAGCATTTAAAAACCCTTGACCAGATAAATCAACAACTCTTCCCGTTCCGTTATCTTGATTAAATAAAACTTGTATGTTTTTTACTATTTCTGGATGATCTTCAACAAAAGCTCTTGATCCGTTTAAACCTTGTTCTTCACTCCCCCAATGGCCTACCAAAATAGTACGCTTTGGGTTTGGATAAAACTTTTTCAAAATTCGCATCACTTCCATCATGGTAACTGTTCCTGTTCCGTTATCAGTAGCTCCAGTTGCACCATCCCACGAATCAAAATGTGCAGATAGCATCACATACTCTTCGGGTTTTTCTGTACCTTTTATTTCGCCAATGGTATTAAAATTTGGCACTACACCTAAATCTTTACTAATAGCAACAATTTTCAATTTTGGCGTATTCCCGCTTTCTGCCAAACGATAAAGCATTCCATAATCTTCTAAAGCAATATCAACCGTGGCAATTTTTTTAGTTGATGCACTAAAAATTTTATTTACACCAAAACCGGCAGACCAATAAGAAGAAATAATTCCCGCTGCGCCAGCTTTTTCTAATGCTAATGGCAAAGTACGACTTGTAAAACCTGTTTTTCTAATTCTTTGCGCCCAAGCCGTAGTCATTTCAGCTCTTTCTTTTTTCATTTTCTCAACAGACTCTTTGGTGCCATATTGTTCCCAATTATCATCCGGACGGCCTGTTGGTTGCATCATAGAAACCATTACAAACTTTCCTTTTACTGTTGGCAACCAAGCTTTAAACGCATTAGAATCTGCTAAATCTGGGATAATAATAATATCAGCGGTTACACCTTTTGCAGGAGTTGAAGGGCTCCATGCCAATTGAGTACCCTCTAAAGAACGCACTCTTGGAGAAATCATATCAATATGTGTAATGCCTCTATCCCATCCTTTCCACTCTCCCCATTTTTCATTTCTTGCACTTATTCCCCAGCTTGTATATTTTGCAACAGCCCAATCATTAGCTTGCTTCATTTGTGGCGTTCCCACTAATCGTGGACCTATTAAATCTGTAAGTTCATGGGCAAGTTGCGGTAATTGAGAGTTTTCTGTTGCTTCTTTAATAATGTTTTCAATTATTGCATCTTTTGTTTGTGCAATCGCCAAACCTTGTACAATAAAAAGCGGAATAAAAAGGTAATTTTTTAGCTTCATGTTTTTGTGGGATTAAATAAAAATCCAAAGTATAAAAACTAATTATAATTTGAGAAGTGAGCTCTATTGTGTATCAGATTTAATACGATTGGAAATGGTTAAATTAACATTTTGATAAGTGAATTTTGATATTTTAGAGATAAAAAATGGATGATGTTGATGATGAAATTTTGAGTTTTTTTGTGTTATTAATTTATGAGGTAAATTATCGAAATTGGCTCAGGAACTTTTTTAGAATTGTAATATATTCGGGAAAAATATTTCCTCGATTTAGTAAGTTTCCATATTTGTTCCTCAAGTTGCGTCATTTATGCACAATAAACAAAATATTAAACTACATCGTTTGATGCGGTATCACATAAATTTGTGTCCCCATAATAATTTACTTACCTTTGACGTAAGTAAATTAAAGCGGCGATATGTTAACCTCCTTCGGCAAAAAAGACACAGAGAAAATATGGAAAGGAAAGCGTGTCAAGGGTTTATCAACAGAAATACAGGAAATTGCAAGAAGGAAATTAAGAATGTTAAATAACTCGCAAAATCTGACTGACTTACAAGTTCCGCCATCGAACCGATTGGAGAAACTAAAAGGAAATTTTAAAGAATTTTATTCAATTAGAATTAACGACCAAGGGCGCATTATTTTCAAATGGAATAATGGAAATGCTGACGAAGTTGAAATAATAGATTATCACTAAATTAAAAAAAAATGGAAAAGCTAAAAAACATTCATCCCGGAGAAATTCTTCATGAAGAATTTTTATTGCCTTTAGAAATTACGGCATATAAACTTTCCAAAGAACTTGGAATTCCTCAAACACGTGTTTCTGCTATCATAAAAGGAAACAGACGTATCACAGCGGACACAGCACTTAGACTTTCTAAATATTTTGGAAACTCTGCAAAGTTTTGGTTAGGACTCCAAGACGATTTCGACATTGAAGAGGAAAAAACCGATAAAAAAGCAGAACTGGATGCAATCAAACAGCATTCTCGCAATGCTGCATAAAGGCAAATTTGCACAAAAATGGCTTTTAATGGTATTTTTACAGTTCAACAAATATTATTTTGGAACAAAAACAAGAATGGTTTAATACATTAAGAGTAATTGCAACAATTGCTGTAATAACCATTCATGTTAGTAGCAACGCAATATTAAAACACAACACTTTACCATTTAGTAATTGGGGTTTCGCTTTAGTTTTTAGCAGTATCTCCAGATTTTCTGTTCCTATATTTTTTATGCTTTCCGGCGCTTTATTACTTCAAAAAGACGAAGGCATTCATCAGTTTTTATCTAAACGTTTCTTAAAAATTATTCCTCCATTAATTTTTTGGAGTTTAGTTTATATATTTTATGATGCTTTTATTGTAGCAAAAAAAGCTTTTACAATTACCAACTTCATTGCTTTAAAATGGGATGAATTATTGAATGGCAGTCAATACCATTTGTGGTTTGTTTACACCCTTTTAGGCTTGTACCTTTTTATACCAATTATTAGAAAATGGGTAAAACAAGCTTCAATTAAAGAACTTAGTTACTTTTTAGCAATTTGGCTTATTAGTTTTTTATTTACCATACCATCAATAAAGCAATTTTTACCAAAAATTGAACTCTCTAATTTTGCAGGCTATTTAGGTTATATGGTTTTAGGCTATTTTTTAATGCAAATACACATCAAAAAAAAATATGCTGCTATTTTTGCATTATTGGGTTTAGCAGTAATCATTTTTGGCACTTATTACTTAGCAATCACTAACCATCGCCTATCAAAAAACTATTTCGTAAACAATTTAAATTACCCTGTATTTATATATGCCGTAGGTGTTTTTATGCATTTTAAAAATTACGAAATTCAAAACCAATATTTAAAGGGCATTATTAATTTTATTAATAAATATAGCTTCGGGATTTATTTAGTGCATGTGTTGTTCATCAAAATTTTAAATACAGCAGATATCAATTGGAAAATGGCTCATCCGGCTATAAGCATTCCTTTTACAGTTTTAACCTGTCTTGTTTTATCAACTTTGTTGGTTTATTTAACTGGCAAAATAACTGATATTATAAGGAAACAATTGTCTTAAAACAAAAAAAGACCCGTCTTTTGCAGACAAGTCTTTGTTGTTATACTTATAACAATTAACTATGCAGTAGCTACTAATCTATTTACGCTTCTGTAAACAAAAGAGCTAAAAATGTGTCTTCGAGCAAATCTACCTCTACTATCCGCATTTACCAATTTCACATAAACAGCCTTAGGAACATCAAAGTATTCGTACTCGTTACCATCATAGAAAGTAACTTTCAAAACCTGCGACTTATATTCAAAATCTGAAATATTAGATTCGTTAATAGTGGTAGTATATTCGGCTAAAGATTGTTTACGCGTTTCTGGCGCAATACTTACTAAAAAGTGATAAGCTTCAATTATATATTTACTTTTCTCTTCTGCGTCTAATTTACTTTCTTCGCTATCCTGAAATTTATCTGGATGCCATTTTTTCATTAAGCTTCTGTAAACAGTTTTTAACTCCTGTAAATCTGCAGCTTCCGTAACTTCTAAAAACTTACGGTAATCAACAATTTTCTTCATAAAATTTTTCTTAACTATTTTCTTGGAGATTTTATACCTTACCGCCAAGAAAATAATTTTGCAAAGCTAAGCTTTTAAAATGATTTAAAAAAAAGGGTTTTAATTGTTTATTTTAAGATAAAGATTGATGGTGTTGAAAACAAAAAAAGATAATATTATCTATTGAACTGGTTGCAAGTTTAAAGATTTGCGATTTATTTACAAAAACTTGTCTGCCCGCACAAAATTTAATAAAATGTGCTGAGTGCGCATAAAGCACTTAGCTCGGGAATAGATTTAAACTTGCTGTTATAGGGCGCTTTTCTTTTTCTTAGTGCAGTTTAATTGAAAGCTCTAATTGTCCACCAAAACCAAGTTCAACAATTTTTTGAAGTGTCGAAATACGAGCTTCTTTTATATTGTTTTCAATTTTTGAAATATAAGATTTGGTCATTCCTACTTTTTCTGCAAGTTGTGCCGAGTCATTCCCATTTCAAGTCGAGTGTCATGAATTAAGGCCCCGATTTTGAAATTTTCATAGCCCGCTTCAAGTTCGTCACGTTCGGTATTGCCGCGTTTTCCGTAGTTTTTTTCTTTAAACTCTTCAAGAGTCATCATACTATTTTTCGCTTTATAGCCAGTGGTTCTTGTTATCCTTCGATTGTCGATATATGTTTTTCTTTACAATAATTTTCAACTTCTGTGTCATTTGCAAAGTAACTGTCACAAAATTCGTCAAGTTCCTTTTCTGCTCCTGAAACATATTTTTCGCTTGCGGTCATTAGTTTCTCTGTCTGCTCAATGAACTTTTCAAACTCTTTATTCATTTTACAAAGTTTGTCAATTGTCTTAAAGTCCAAGTCACGAAAAACAGAAGGATAAAGTACTTTGCTTTGATATGGATTTGTGTTTAGTTCAATAATGCCAATTCCAAAAGATTGATTTAGTCTTGCCATTTCTTCATTCAAACTGTCGCTAAATTCAAATGCAACTAAATAACCATAATTTGCCCAGCTTGAATTTGAAACAGCTTGGAAAAATGCTTTTTTAAGCTCGCTGTCACTATTGATTTCCCTTTTTAATTCATATGAGCTTATTTTAAAAGTGTCAATACGATTTATTGATTTTAAAAAATTCTGACTGGCTTTTGTCTGTAAGTTTAGAAACTTAATTCCAACCATATCTGGATGTGTCCAAATTTGGTTGTTGTCTTTTCCGTTTGATTGCTCGTGAAAAATTGTCTTTGAGTAAGTGTCTGTATTTTTTAAATAGCTACTTAAAAGTTTATGTAAATCTCTTTCTTCGTAAGTTTTTGACTTATGTATTTTAATTGGTTGTGTTATCAGAACTTCAGTGTCGCCACTTAAAATTTCAACTCCGATATTTTGCTCGTTTTTTGTCAGATAGTAGGAGTAAGTTCCACCGTCTTGTTTTATTCTCTTTACTCTTGTATCTCCATTACGAATGAAGTCGCCTAAAACAGCCGAAACTGTAGAACCTGGAGTTTTTGCTCCGCCAAAGTCATAATAGTTTTTGTCGTTGATATGGTTTAGCACCACCAAATAATTGGTGATGTCGTTAATGTCTTCTAAACTTTTTAATACAGCTTCTTTTAATGTCATTGTCTGTTCGTTTTTTTGTTACGGTTCGGTCGTCCTACACTTGCCACTAACTAATATATATGAGTTTAATAACAAATTTAATTCTTCGTCAACTCCCCTCTAATAGAAGTTCCCAATCTCCTCAACAACCTATCTTTTGGGTAATTACGTCCTAACAAATACATTAATTTAGTAACTGCTGCTTCAAAAGTCATATCGTAACCGTTAATTACACCCATTTCTTTTAAAGCGCTACTGGTTGCATAACGCCCCATTTCTACAGAACCTACTTTACATTGCGAAATATCTAATATTATTTTGCCAGAATTTATGGCATTCTCTAATTTATCTAAAAACCATTTGGCAGTAGTTGTATTTCCTGTTCCAAAACTTTCCATAATTATGGCTTCCGCATCAGAGTTTAATACGGCATCAATAATTTCCGGACTAATACCTGGGTATAATTTTAAAACTCCAATATTATTACTCACATTGGTATGAACCTTAAAAATTGTATTCTCAAGCTTTCCTATAACAGCATCATTATATCTAATATGCACACCTGCCTCTACCAAAACCGGGTAATTGGGAGACCTAAAAGCTTCAAATTTTGCCGAGTTGTATTTGAAAGTTCTGTTGGCTCTATAAAGTTTATTCTCAAAATAAATACAAACTTCTGGCACTCTTGCTCTGCCATCTTCTAACTTAGCAGATGCAATTTCTAAAGCAGTAATAAAATTTTCTTTAGCATCTGTACGTACTTCTGAGATTGGCAATTGTGAGCCAGTAAAAATAACTGGTTTTGCTAAACCTTCTAACATAAAGCTTAAAGCTGACGCTGTAAAAGCCATCGTATCTGATCCATGAAGAACTAAAAAGCCATCATGGTCTTCATAATTTTCGTGAATTAACTTTGCTAAAAACGCCCAAATTTCGGGCGTCATATCAGAAGAATCTATAATTGGATCAAAAGAATAAACTGTTAATTCATAATCCATCCGTTTTAATTCCGGAACGTTTTCTATAATTTGTTCAAATGTAAAGGGTTTTAACGCTCCAGTTTCAGGATCTGTGATCATACCTATAGTACCACCAGTATATATCACAAATATTTTTGTCATGTTTAATATTTTAAAAGAAATACAAATTAACGCTTTATGATTTATATGCCAAAAACTTTCTTCGAATTAGCGGTTGTAATTTCGGCAATTTCTTCCAAACTTTTTTGATGCAAGTCTGCAACTTTTTGTGCAATATGTACCAAATAAGAACTTTCATTTGGCTTACCTCTATATGGACTTGGTGCTAAATAGGGCGAATCTGTTTCTAAAACCAAATGAGCTAAATCTAATTGCGCTACCACATTATCTAATCCTGCTTTTTTATAGGTAACCACCCCTCCTATTCCCAAATAAAAACCTAAATCAATGGCATGTTGTGCTTGTGGTAAATTGCCAGTAAAACAATGGAAAATCCCTCTTAATTTTTCATCTTTTGTTTCTTCTAAAATTTCAAAAACTTCATCAAATGCGTCTCTGCAATGTATTACAATTGGTAAATCTAATTCTTTAGCTTGGGCAATTTGTTTCCTAAAAGCACTTTGTTGTTGCTTTAAAAAAGTTTTATCCCAATATAAATCAATACCAATTTCGCCTATTGCGTAAATTTTATTTTGTTTTACAGCATCAGCAATCTGCTTTAGCTCTAATTCATAATCCTCATTAACATCACATGGATGCAAGCCCAACATTGGGAAACAATTATTTGGGAATTTTGATGCTAAACCAAAAACTAAAGGAATAGAAGTACTACTTACATTAGGTAAAAATAACCTTGAAATATTGTTTTGCAAGCACCTATCTAATTGCTCGGTTTGTTTAACGGGATCGGTTTCGTAATATATATGCGTATGCGTATCTGTAAGTATCATATCTGACTTGGAAATTGATAATAACTATTTATTAATGTAGCCAAAATAGAATTAATTATTGATGGCAAAAGCAGTTTATAAAATTATATCAAACTATGCCCAACTACTAAGTTGTAAATCAACTTAAACGCAAAAATTATAATAAGTACGCCAGCAATTTTATTTAAGTTTTGGATGGTTTTCTCTTTAATTTTATAACGCATTTTATAGGCAAAATAAGCCTTTAAAGTATCCATACCAAATAATGTAATTAATATAGAACCAAAAAACGGAATAATTTGTTGCGAAGTTAACTCGCCATAAATAGAATACACACCGCTAGAAACGCTAACCCAATAAAGTAAAATAAAAGGGTTAAAAATACACATGAAAAAACCCTTAAAAAAATAGCCAGCGTGTTTAATGCGAGAAGATTCTTGCGTATAATTAATTTTAACTTTTTTAAATAAATAATAAAAGCCAATGCTTAACAAAATTACACTGCCAACAATACCAATTGGGATACGGTAAGTGCTTTCAAAGCTTAATAAACTTGTACCAAAAAGGGTAATGGTCATGTAAATAAAATCGCTAACAACTACCCCACCTGCAAGTGCTACCCCGGCAGCAAAACCTTTCTCAATACTTGTTTTAATTAGCGCAAAAAATACAGGCCCGGTTAAGAAAGAGAGTACAATTCCTAAACCAATTCCCGAAATAATAAGTTCTAGCATTAATTTAATTTAGCATCTGTGCAATTGCGAATATGCAATTTTCAAAAGCAAATACATAGTTTAATTTTATAATCAATATTAAATTTACTAAAATATTTTGCTATTATTTTTGTATTCCCTTAGTTTAATTACTTTTACAAAACATACAAGATCAGCAAAAAAATATACTTTATCAAAACTCCAAAATGTTATAAATATTATAGATTTTTGCTGCCATATTTATTGCCGTCAAACCAATTTTGATTGGTTTTTTAATCATAAAATCATAATCCATTAGCTTTTAAATAGTAATGAAATTAAGTTTTAATTCAATTTTCATGAATTTAGCATCAGACCTTGCTTTTCGCTCGCATTGTGTAAAAAGACAAGTTGGTGCTGTTTTAACAAAAGATACAAGAATTATATCTATAGGCTATAACGGTCCGCCGCCAGATACCCATAATTGTGATGAGGAATGGCCAGAAGAAGGTTGCCCAAGAGATTCAAGAAATAGTTGTTCTTTAGCATTACATGCGGAAGAAAATGCAATTTTATACGCTGTTAAAAACGGTACTCAAATACAAGGATCAACCTTATACACTACGCTATCGCCTTGTATTGCTTGCGCCAGATTAATATTATCATCAGGCATTAAACAAGTATATTTTAAAGAATCTTATGCGCTTTATAAAGGTTTAAAAAACGATGAAGGGGTCGATTTTTTGAATAAGTTTGGTGTAAACTGTGAGGTAATGCCAGAAGAGCCTTTTGCTAATTAAATCTCATGAAAAAATTACTGCTCATTATTGTTCTTTTTGTTAATGGATTTGCGTTTTCGCAAAATCAAAAATTAAAAGATGATAACATCAATGAATGTTCTGGCATTGCCGTTAGTACTTTAAGCGACCATTTAATGTGGGTACATAATGATAGTGGCGATAATAGCAGGATATTTTTAATTGATGATAAAGGGAATACTGTGGCCACTTATAATTTTAATAAGGAGGTTAAAGATTGTGAAGATATTGCCATATCATACCAAAATGGAGGAAACTCTAAAATATTCGTTGGCGATATTGGTGATAATAAAGCGGCAAGGCCTTACATAAGTATTTTTAAATTAACTGAACCTGATGTAAAAATCACGAGTAAAAAAGAGCTTAAAATTTGTGATGTTGAAGAGCTTAAATTTAAGTATCCAAACGGGTCAAGAGATGCTGAATGTTTAATGGTTGATAAAAGAGATCAGAAAATATACATTATTTCTAAAAGAGAAGATAGCGTTGGAGTTTACTCTGCACCATTAAATAGTAAAGCAGGGCTAATAATTACGCTAAAAAAGGAGGCTGAATTATTTTTCAATGCCCCAAAAGTTTCTAAATGGGTTACAGCCGGAGATATTTCAAGAGACGGAAAAGTTGTGGTGGTAAAAACTTACATAAATATTTACTATTGGGATAGAAAAGAAAATGAAACCATTCCGGAATGCATAAAAAGAGCCTACATTGGCCTCCCCTACAAACCTGAAGGACAAGGTGAGGCAGTAGGATTAACACGGAGTGGCAGATTTTATTACAGCATCCCAGAAGGTAAGTTTGCCGAAATCACTTTTAAAGCAATTTAATTTACAACCTCGTCATCATCTTGGTCGGGTAAAATTAAATCATCACCAAACTCTTCATTTACATCATGCACCCAGTGCTCTTCGTTGGTGGTTTCATGCAAATTTTCAGTTTTTTTATTCACCACTTTATCTGAATCGTTGATTACTTTTTCTTCTCCGTTAACTGGATTTTTTGGGTCTTGAGGATTTTCCATAATTATTGTTGTTTTTGGATATTAAAACAAAAAGCTTACCAACTGTAAGACAAACAATAATTTAAAACCTTATGGGAGTTTTTTTTAGCACTTTAAGCTCATTTTCAAGAAAAGCTCATTTTAATTAAATAACTGCTTAAAATCATCAATCGTTTTAAACGTGGTCCGATTTATAGCTCATACTTTAGCTAAAATTAAAGCCCTGGTCAAAAGGAAATGATATAATATATACAGTCTTTTATACGGTTTAATTATTTAGCATATTTACCCTGTATTTCAAACAATGAATACGTAGAAATAACTTTTGAAGCCAACTGAAACCATTATGTAAATCTAAAAAACACATTCTTAGACAAAGAATACAACTTAAACTTATTAAAGCTAATTATTTAGATAATAATTTCATTAAAAGTGAAATTCAGCTCCTAAAAAACTATTTTTACTAAAGAATAATAGGATAAATAAACCTGGAATTAATAACTTATAAAAATGCTTTTTGAGTTTAATCTTTATAGTACCCTTCCGCTGATTTTCTTTTTTCATATTCTCATTTACAGTATCTTATTTTTTATAAGAAGTAGCCGGCAAGAAAACTATGCCGATAAATTGATGGGCTGGTTTTTATTTATTGGTGCTTTTATAGTGGTTCCTTGGATGGTTGGCTTTGCAGGTTGGTATGATAATCAACCTTATCGGGATATTTTATTTTTCACTCCTTTTGTTCATACTTTGGCCATTGGGCCGCTACTATATGTTTATGTAAGAGCCATAACCGATTTTAATTTTAGAATTACAGGTAAAGCCTACCTGCATTTTTTACCCGCTATTTTATATTTGGTTTATAGATTAACTTCTACAGGCGTCGATATTTTAGTTTTTGATAAATACAATTTAACCAATGAATATGAAGACCCAGATTTTGCTGGCTGGTACAGTGCCTTATCTACCTTAAGTGTTTTGGTTTATTTGTTTCTTTCTATTAAACATTTTAGAGCCTACAAACAATATATTAAACTCACCACGTCCTTCGCTGATTTAGTGAGCTTAAAATGGTTGAGAAACTTTTTATATGCTTTTGGATTGCTTACTATTTTACCAATTATAAAAGATATTTTATCTAACTTTTCTTTCTTTGAAAAGATGCGATATTTTTGCCCTTGGTTTTATTATGTGGCTTTTGCCATTGTAGTTTATTATATCGCTATCAATGCTTATCAGGCGGTGTACATTCATTTAAGAAAAATAGAATTTAAGCCTCAATTATTATTAGCCTACCAAGAAACAGGAAAAGATTTGGAACTTAAACCTGATGAAGAGGTGGTTGTTTTGCCTGTAGATGAAAAAGGTATTGAGTTAAAAAACGGGATTCTTAAATTAATGGAAGATGAATTGCTTTTTGAACAACCAGACCTTACTTTGAGCGATATTGCCGAAAAATTAGCTACCAATTCGGTAATTTTAAGTAAGGCTGTGAACCAGCAATTCGGGATGAATTTTAATGATTTTATTAATCAATACCGTGTTAACGCGGTAATTGAAAGAATAAAGGACCCGAAATTTAAAAATCAAACTTTACTGGCCATTGCATTTGATGCGGGCTTTAATTCTAAAGCTACTTTTAACCGAGCTTTTAAAAAATTCACCAATAAAAACCCTAAAGAGTATCTAAATTAATACGTTCTTTTTGTGTTAGGGATAGCAATGGAAATCCTTTTTTGTCTCTCTGAGCGTAGTCGAAGAGTACGCAAAAAAGATTGTAATGGATAGCCCGACCGCCATTTGGCGGAAACGCCCAAATATTTCTAACCTTTTTTATGAAACAAGTCTCAAATTATAATTTGATACCTATTTAACGCCTCAAATTATGATTTGAAGCGATGCGCCTTTCTTTTTGCCACACCTTTGGAGAAACAAAAGAAAACAGCATGAAAAATTTAGTACTCATCCTTGCAATTGGCTTAGCTTTTAAAGTAAGCGCACAACAAAAAGATAGCGTAAAAGTAGATACTATTAAAACTCAAAACTTAATGGAAGTAGTTGTAAAAAGTGCAACTCCATTGGTTCAGGTTTTAACCGATAAAGTTTTGTTAAATATTGATGCAATGCCCAATGCGGCCGGAACTAACGCTTTAGAATTATTAAGATTGGCCCCAGGCGTAACAGTTGATGGGCAAGATAATATCCAAATGAGCGGTAAAAAAGGAATACAGGTTTTATTAGATGGTAGGTTACAAAATTTAAGCGCTCAGCAAATTGCATCTTTATTAAAGGCTACCGATGCTGCAAATATTAAAACCATAGAAGTGATCGCTAATCCATCTTCTAAATATGATGCTGCAGGTAACGCCGGAATTATCAATATCGTTTTCAAAAAATCTAACCAGTATGGAACAAACGGCAGCGTAACTTTAGGCTATCAACAAATGCAAAATTACCGCCAAAACAGTGCTTTCAACATGAACTGGAAGGCAAAAAACGTTAATGTTTTTACCAATGGTAATTATGATAACAGCCTACAATTTACTACCGTTAAAAGTGACAGGTATTTAGCAGATAAAACTTTTATGCAAAGCGGTGTTGAGCAACAAGGATATAAAAAACCAGGGGCAAGGGCAGGTGTAGATTATCAGTTAAATAGCAAAAACACCATTGGTGCGATTGTTAATTACAATCAGATTTGGGACAATTTCCCTTCAAATGCTACTACTTTAATTCAAAGTGGCAACCAAAACCAAATATTAAATACCGTTACTACTGCAAACCTTACCGAGAATAGATTGAATACTAATTTGAATTATCAGTTTAAGGATACTACCGGAAAAACTTTAAATGTAGAGGCCGACTGGCTTAATTATAAAGCTAGCTTAACAAATTTTGTTTCTAACACTTTTAATAACAACAATAGCATTAACCGTTTTGATAACGATACTAAAACAGGTATTAATTAATTTATTTTCTGCTAAAGCAGATTTGAGCACTAAGTTTTTAAAGAACGGGAAATTTGAAGGTGGGCTTAAATTTACATCAAGCCAAACCGAGAATAATTTAAAAACCATGCAGCAAAATGCTATGGAGCAACAACAGAACCAAGCTAATGATTTTAATTACCGTGAGCAAGTTTATGCTGCTTATGGTTCTTTCAATAAAAATTTTAATAAATGGAGTTTAAATGCTGGTTTAAGAACAGGGCTTACACAAAGCAAAGGGCAATCATTAGATAATAATCAAAGTAAAACAATACTATCTGACAGTTTGTACCTTAATGTTTTTCCTACTTTATTCTTAAGGTTCCAAAAAGATGAGAATCATTCTTTCGGATTTTCTTATACCAAGAGGTTAAACCGCCCATCTTTTCAAGATCAAAATCCGTATATCTATCGTACCGATTCTTATTACGCACAACAAGGTAATCCACTTTTATTGCCTCAATATACCCAAAGCTTAGGTCTAGATTTTACTTGGAAAGGGCAAACTCAAATCAAACTAAATTTTAATCAGACTAAAAATTTGCAAGAGAATATCATCATCCAAACAGGCGATCAAACTTTAGCAAAATGGGTAAATGCGGGTACCAGAAGTTTTTTAAATATCAATGTAAGTTCACCTTTCCAAATTGCTAAATTTTGGAGCGGCTACGCTTCTGCAGAGCCATATTATCAGTTCTACAAAGCAGATTTAAGCAAAATAAGCAGCTTGGGAAATATCAACAATGGCGGTTTAGGTTTTAATTCATACATCAGTAATAATTTTGATTTAGGGAAAAAATGGACTGCTTCTTTAAGCAATTGGTTTAACTATGCAAGTCGTTCTTCAATTTATAAGACAAAAGCTATTACGAGTGTAGATGTAGCTTTTAAAAAGCAGTTGCTTGGCGATAAAATGACTTTAAACTTAGCTTATCGCGATATTTTTAATACCCAAAGATGGGCACAAACGGCATTAGCCGGCGATATCAATCAATCTAGTGTGCGTAAATGGGAAAGTAGTGGAGCGTATTTTGGTTTAAGCTATCGCTTTGGTAACCAAAAAATTAAAGCAAATAAAAGAGCTAATCAAATAGAAGAACAGCAAAGAATAAAGTCGAGAAATTAAACTAATGATAAGTAAGTTTTAAAAAATAATACAACAAAAAAAGGAGGCCACTTGTGCAAAAGTGGCCTCTTCTTTAGTTAATCTAATCTAACTAATTGTTAATATTTCTGTCAATTTCATTAGTGTGTTAGCTGTTTTTTAGACCAAAAATTACAGCATTTATACCTCAATTATTAAAAAATTCAAATTTCGATATCAAAATAGCATAAAATACGCAGTTCTTCGTATGGTATCACCTCTTTGTAAAAACCAATTTTGACGTATGAAATTTATAAGCTATTTAATGAAATTATAAGGTTTGGTGCAGAATTATTTTAAGATAAAATTCTATCAAAACTGATTCTATTTCATTAGAAAACAAATTTCATAGAACTTATGACGAACATTTAAACAGAATTTAAAAAGCTCAAAATCAATCAAAAAAAAATCTAAATCAAAAAAAATGAAATTAAAAACACTTATTGCATTTGCATTAGCAACTACATCTTTTAGCGCAATGGCTCAAAAAGAAACCAACCCAGTTGTAATACAAGAAAGCCTAGACTGGAGTAAACTAAGAGTTAGACCAGGATTGGCAATTTATATTCCTTATGTTGAGTTAGCTTCTACTCAAATTACAGGAGAAGTTTACACACAAGCTGCCTACCAATTGAATAAGCGTGTTGATGTAAATGCAAAACTTAGTTTAGGTTCTTTTACCGGAGTTGCCTTTGGAGGAACGCTACACACCACAGATAAAATGGTAAACAAATCGACGAAATTTAGAGTAGGTTCTAGTACTAAAGGAAACATTGAAACAACTAGCTTTTACAGAAATAATTCTGATTACAGAGTGGTTAAAGGCCCAACTGCAGAAGTTAGAATAGGAAAATTTGGTGATAGTGGTTTTTATACAAGAATAGATGGCGGTTATGATATTCAGACTTACGGAAGATCTTATTTTAGAGGCTTTGCAGGAAATAAAAATGGCTTTACTTCTATTAGGTTTTTAGCTACTGTTGCTAAATTTAACCAAGCAGAATACACTGGTTTTACACAAAATTATGAAAGTAGAGTTGGAGCTGGAGGATTAGTTAGCTTATTTGCTGAAAAAAGCCCTTGGAAACGCGTAACTTTTCATCTTGGACTTGACGGTGGATACATGAAAATATTTGGTGTTACCAAAAACCCAGGTGCTTTAGGGATAGAAAACAATACCTCAAATTATATTATGGAATTGAAAGGTGGGCTTAGTATTGGGTTGTAAAGTTTTACCTTTCTTTAGCTAATTACTTGTGGTTGGTGTTATCACCAACTCTGTGGTTGGTGTTATCACCAAACTCTGTGGTTGGTGTTATCACCAACCACTTTAACTCTGTGGTTGGTGTTATCACCAACCACTTTTTTTTTACTATTTGAATTTTCTAAAACGGTTTGCAAATCCTAATTTATTATTAAGTTGATTAGACACGTGGAATAACTCAAACAGCTAATATAAACTCTGTGGTTGATGTTATCATCAAACTCTGTGGTTATCACCAACCACTCTTGGTTGTTTCTTGATTTTTTTCATGTGTTAAGTTAAGGGAAACTTGCGACACGTTGAGGAACGAAACGTCTCACAAGCAGATCTACTCATAGTATATAATACCTATTTGTGAGATTTTTCACTGCGTTCAAAATGACGAAATTCTTAACTTAATGACATTTAGCTTGCACTAGCTTGTTTAAATGCCTCATTTAATGACCAACTTCCTTCAACCTAAAATATAGAATTACAAACAATATAATGTAATAAGTTAAACTTTTTTAACATAGTTAAACGAGAATTTTGTTTTTCACCAAACACAAGTAAGTCCTTTAATAACAATACTAATTTCCAAAAAAAAGAGACCACTTGTGCAAAAGTAGCCTCTCTTAGGGTTAATCTAATCTATGTTTTATTGTTATTGTGTGCCTGATATTAAAGGGAATATTGGGTATAAATTATAACTCGGAACGTAAGACATTACTGGGTCAACCTTTACCACTTTAAATTCTGTTCTACGGTTAAGTTGATGATCAGCAGCAGTACATTTTGCACCATCGGTACATTTGTTTAATAATTGTGTTTCTCCAAATCCTTTAGCGCTTAAACGTTCTTTGTTAGCTCCTTTTTTTAATAAATAACTTTCTGCAGAGGCAGCTCTTTTTTCGGACAATGTCATGTTGTAGGTAGCCTTACCTCTAGCATCTGTATGCGAGCGCAACTCTACATTAACATTAGGTGTGCTCTTCATAAAATTTAATACTTTCTCCAATTCTGGTTCAGCATCTTTTCTAATATTAAACTTATCGAAATCGTAATAGATATTGTTCAACCTCACTAAATAAGCATCCTCCCCTTTTTCAACCTCAAACTTTACATTGTAAACTGTAGATTCGCTTGTGCCTTTAGTACTAATTTCACCTTGTTGTCTGCTGTAATATTTATCTAAATCTCCACGAACGGTATAATCAGTTTCTTTTTCTAAATCGAATTTAAAACTTCCGTTTTCATCAGAGATTAAGCTTTTTTCTGCACCAGTGTTTTTGTTAACCAAATAAACTTTAACACCTTCCATTGGTGCACCATCCGTTTTTTGTACCACTTGCCCTTGTACTGCAAAAAACATTTCTTTAGGGCGTTCACTAAACTGGTAAATATCATCCATACCTTTACCACCTGGCCTGTTGGATGATAAGAAACCTGTTAAATTATCATCAAAATAATAAATACCAAAATCGTCTTTTGTAGAATTTATTGGGGCTTTTAAGTTTTCGGGTTCAGTCCATTTTTCTTTGCTACCTTTTGCAGAAAACACATCTAAACCACCAATAGTAATATGCCCTCTTGATGAGAAATATAACTTACCATCTTTTCTCACATAAGGAAAAACCTCATCTTCTTTAGTATTAATTTCTGATCCACAATTTTTTGGTTTTGACCAGCCAGAACCTGTGTTTTCAGAATAAAAAATATCCATACCGCCTAAAGTTCCAGGCATATCCGAAGCAAAATACAATGTTTTACCATCCGCACTTAATGCTGGGTGTTGCACAGAATATTCAAATGGTTTATTGTAGGGAAATGCTACTGCTTGCGCCCAAACACCACCTTGCTTTACTGCATAATAAATAGCTTTCTTAAAAACTAAATCTTCGCTTTTAGCTGGCATTTCAGATTTATCTGGCACACCTGCTTTAGTAAAGTACAAAGTATTGCCATCAGCACTTAAAGTAGCCGGCCCCGAGTGGTAATTATCATTAATTTCTTCGGGCATTAAAGTCAATTTTAAACTACCGTTAAATTCGCTATCTACGTTTTCTGCTTGGTAAAGTTTAAGATATGGGTTACCCGTCCAACCGTAAATTTTAGAAGATTTGCTCCCTTTACTTTCTGGTTTTATAAATTCTCTGTCAGATACAAAAATGAATCCTTTATTGTAAGGAATTGGAGAGAAATCAGATTTATCGGTATTGAAACCACTTTCGTTTACAATTTCGATATTTAAGTTTGGATTTTCTAGCCAAATACGAGCGGCATCGCACCCATTGGCTAAAATTATAGCTTCCTCACTTTTAGAAGGCACTCTTTCTGCGTAAGTTAAATAACTTCGTTTAGCTTGTTCAAATTTTCCGTTTTGCTTTAAAGCACCTGCGTAATAAATATAATTAATTGGGTCAAAACCCGGGAAAGTTAAAACTGTTGCATAAGCTTTTTCTGCTTCTATGGAGTTGTTTGTAAACCTGTAACAATTGGCTAATTTTTCTGCCGTTTCTACAGTTGGGTTTTTATCCATCACTTTCTGATAGATTTCTATTGCATATTTATAATCGTACTTTTCGTAATACTTATTTGCTTTACCTAAGTCGTCTGACAGTAAATTAAGGGGAACTATGTAAATAATAATCCCGATGCAAAAAATAATTAATAATAGCTTTTTTATTTTCATTACCTTAAAAATATCGTGGTGAAAGTATTCTATAATCTTTTCTTGCACTCAGGTTATAACCTATAGAAATCTCATGCGACCCGTTATCAAAACCTCTAATAGAAGAAACTGAATAATCGTAAGCGTATCCTAACCTAAAACCTTTACCTGCGTAAACCTCTAACATTCCAACAGCAGCATTAGCGCTATTTACAGAGCCAATCACACTGTTCTTTTTCCAAATATTAACTGATGTTCTGTACGATGCACCAATCCACACTCGCTCCCCTAATAAGAAAAAATTATTGATATCTAAATTGGTTGGACCTTTAGTATCTTCTTTTATTAAAAAAGATGGCTTAAACTTTAAAAAATCGGTAATATCAAACAAGTAACCTGCGGTTAAAAATATATGCCTGCCTTGTTTAACTACTAAGTTTTTTGTTGCTGAGCTATAATCAATTACTTGAGAAAATAAATTTGTAGTTGATAAGCCTGCATAAAATTTATCGCTGCTAAAGTGAACCCCTGTTCTAGCATCTGGTGCTATAAAAGAAAGTCTTCCGCCTCCAAAATTAGGGTCAGATGGATCTTCAAAATTAGCATCTGAATTATTTAAAGTAAATTGGGCAATACCAACTCCTAAACCTAGTGCTAAAGTTGAATTTTGACCAACTTTTAATCGGTAAGCATAATTAAAGTATGCATTTGTTTGTCCTTGCAAACCTATTTTATCATTAACAATACTTAAACCTAAGCCAACTTTGTCGTTGTTAAAACTACCATCTAATACAATAGATTGTGTTTTTGGTGCACCTTCAAAACCTACCCATTGTGTACGGTGTAAAGCACTTAAGTTTAAACTTTCTTTATAACCAGCATAAGCTGGGTTAATAACTAAACTATTAAACATGTACTGGCTATACTGAGCGTCTTGTTGCGCCGCAGCATAAAAAGCACTTGCTAATAAAGCAAAGCATATAATAGCACTTTTCTTTATTTTAGTCATTTCTAAGCAGTGTTATAAATCCTTTGTAAACCTTTTGCTCTTTGTTTATATTTACTTTAAGCAGGTAAAAATAAGTTCCGTTATTTAGGCTTCCGCCGTCCCAAGCATTGGCATTATTGTATCCATTAACTTTTAAAATCTCACTACCATATCTATTCAAAATGGTTAACTCGTTATTAGGAAATAAGTCTATATTTTTAATTTCCCATTTATCATTTTTACCGTCTCCGTCTGGAGAAAAACTATTGAAAATGGTAATAGGGTCGTTATTTGGAGTTATTGATGACATGGTAATTGACAATAAACTCACAGGTTGAAGTGTAGAGTATGTCATTACCTGATTGTATTGAGGGTTGCCTAAAACAGGCTGTTGGTTTGATATACCTGCCTTTTCCCATAAATTAAACTTAACCCAATTAACCAATTGGTTAAAATTTCCATCTAAAGGATTGTTGTAAAAGAAATTAAAATCTGCTAAGCTTGTGCCTGTTTTCTGATCTAGAAGATAGAAGAATAAAGGATTAACTTCATTAACATCAAACCGCTTAGCATCTCTGCTAAAACCTTCATTACTGGGGTCTTTTTCAACAAAACTTAAGCCTATGCTGTTGTTTAAATTGTCTTTAGTTAAAACTGTTACTGGTCTATATTTAAAACTTCCCGAAAGGTTAGAACCTAAAGGGTAAGTATAAGTTGCACCGCTACTGGTGTTTCTGTATAAAAAACCTTTTAAATTAGTGCTTATAAAACCTGTGGTAAATATTAAAGATGTTTGAGTAGTTCCTAAAACTTCAAAATTCTTATCTTCTAATGCTAATTCCCTATCTGCTAAGTCTAAATTCGCTCTAACATCTGTATTAACTAACAATTTTTTAATGCCGGTGCCTGCTAATGTTAAGTTTGGGAAAACAGTTTTTTGAGTGCCACCAATATTTTGGTTTGCTCCGTTTAAAGTTACTAAGCCCGAAGAAGGTAACGTAAATACTCCTTGGGCATCAGCATTAGCCCAATTGCCACTTACATTTATGTTTCCTAAATTGGTAATGCTTCCGCTGATATTATTAAAATCGCCAACAACGTTTATTGATGCTCCGTTTTGGATAATAATATTGCTTCCGTTATTTACAAACTGGGCATTTGCGCCAGTGTGGATACCAGCGTTTAATAAAAAAACAAGAAATAGTGTAGATTTAAATCTCATTTATAATTATTTAATGATAGCTATTTCGTAAGCTCCTGCAGGTACATTTAAGTTTCCGTTGGTTGCATTGTAAAATTTAACAGTTACTACATCTGTTGCGCTAACCCTAGCATAGGCTATTATAATTCCATCTGGTAAGTTAAACTTAGGAGAGCAAACAACTGCAAAATCGGTTAATGCACCAGCAAAGGGAAAAGTTTGTGGTGGTGATGAGGAATTTGCAGGGATTGAAAATCCAGCACTAGAAACTTCTATTTTCTCGCTTCTTTTACCTATTACTAATCTTCTCCATGCTAATACAAGTGGATTTAGAGAACTTAATTCTTGTTGATATATATCACCTGTAGAAATATCTAAATACAAATCGTTTAGCTTACCTATTGTTTGTGTAGGGCTTGTGCTACCAGGAGGAACACCCTGCCCTGTAAACCATTCTACACCAGCCCCAATCTCAATCCAAGTGGTTCCATTCCAATAATTAAATTTTAAAGTCCCTGTATTATAAATCAACAAACCATTGGCTGGCGCTGCTATTGCATCTCTTTGTGTGGTTGTTAACCTTGGTGTAAGCAAACCTTTATTTGTAGAAACTACATCTAAAGCTGCACTTGCATTGGGAGTTTGAGTACCAATACCTACAGAACCTTGTGCAAAACCAGAATGATTAAAACCGATACAGATAGCAAACAGAAAGTAAATTGTAGTGAAAACATTGGGCTTTAAATTTGCTTTAATGATTTGTAAAGTTTTTTGCATGTTGTTAAAAAGTTATCAACGTTAAGTTATAAACATTTTCAATGTAGTAAAACATCGCTTTACGTTTATTAAAACAAAGATTATTTATAAAAAAGTATTATCAGCCAAAAGTTTTCCACAATGTGTTGTTAACATGTTTAAGGTTCATTATTATTATGCCTTTCCAGTAATTTTTTTACTTTAGTAACAATTTTACAACAATCAATTATGACATTAGAAAATACTGACTTAAAACGTATGGCCTCTCAGGTAAGAAGAGACATTTTACGAATGGTTTACGAGTGCCAGTCTGGCCACCCTGGAGGTTCTTTAGGATGCACTGATTACCTGGTTGCTTTATACTTTAAAATTATGAAACACGACCCATCTTTTAACATGGATGGTAAAGGTGAAGACCTTTTCTTTTTATCAAACGGTCACATTTCACCAGTTTTTTATAGTGTTTTGGCAAGAGCCGGATATTTTGATAAAGAGGAGTTAAAAACTTTTAGAAAACTAAACTCAAGACTTCAAGGGCACCCAACAACCCACGAAGGTTTACCAGGGATTAGAATTGCATCTGGTTCTTTAGGACAAGGATTGTCTGTTGCTATTGGCGCTGCTTTAGCTAAGAAAATGAACAAAGACAATGGAATTGTTTATACTTTGCAAGGTGATGGAGAACTGCAAGAAGGCCAAAACTGGGAAGCTGCAATGTTTGCACCATTTAACAAAGTGGATAACTTAATTTCAGTTATTGACGTTAACGGACAACAAATTGACGGACCTACTGATAAAGTTTTAGGCTTGTTAGATTTACATGCAAAATTTACTGCTTTTGGCTGGGATGTGATGGAAATGAACGGTAACGAAATGGATGAAGTTGTAAAAACTTTAGAGCAAGCAAAAGCCAAAACCGGAAACGGCAAACCTATTTTAATTTTAATGAAAACTGAAATGGGTAACGGTGTTGATTTTATGATGGGTTCTCATAAATGGCATGGTGTTGCACCTAATGAAAAACAATTAGGAGAAGCTTTAGCGCAGTTAGAAGAAACTTACGAAGATTATTAAGATAGTTAGTGATGAGTGGTGAGTGGTGAGTAAAAATCAAACAAAGCCTCATGAACTCTTTATTTACATTAAATAAACCTAATGAACTCCCACTACTAATGAACTCCTTAAAACTATAAAAAAAGAGTAGCACTCTTGAATGCCATCAATTAAATTAAAAAACAATGAAAAACTGCGTAGCACTCTTGAATGCCTAAATTTAAAATAGATAAAAAATGAAAAAATATACATATACAGAAAGTAAAGATACCCGTTCTGGTTTTGGTGCTGGTTTATTAGCAGCCGGAAGAAAAAACCCGGAAGTGGTAGCACTTTGCGCAGATTTAGTGGGTTCACTAAAAATGCAAGACTTTATTAATGAGTTTCCAGAAAGATTTGTACAAGTAGGTATTGCTGAAGCAAACATGATTGGTATTGCAGCTGGTTTAACAATTGGTGGTAAAATTCCTTTCACAGGTACTTTCGCAAACTTTTCTACAGGTAGAGTTTATGATCAAATTCGTCAATCTGTAGCTTATTCTGATAAAAACGTTAAAATTTGCGCTTCACACGCTGGTTTAACTTTAGGAGAAGATGGTGCAACTCACCAAATTTTAGAAGATATTGGCTTAATGAAAATGTTACCGGGGATGACAGTTATAAATCCTTGTGATTATAACCAAACCAAAGCAGCAACAGAGGCTATCGCCGAGTTTCATGGCCCTGTTTACTTACGTTTTGGTCGCCCGGTAGTTCCAGTTTTTACACCTGCAGATCAGAAATTTGAAATTGGTAAAGCGTGGATGGTTAACGAAGGTAAAGATGTGAGTATTTTTGCGACCGGACATTTAGTGTGGGAAGCTATTTTAGCGGGTGAAAAGCTTGCAGAAATGGGGATAGACGCAGAAATCATCAACATTCACACCATTAAACCACTAGACGAAGAAGCGGTATTAAAATCAGCTGCAAAAACTGGTTGCGTAGTAACTTGCGAAGAGCATAACCGTTACGGTGGTTTAGGCGAAAGTATTGCTCAATTATTATCTACCAACACTCCTACTCCTATGGAATTTGTAGCTGTTGATGATTCTTTTGGAGAAAGTGGTACACCAGCACAATTAATGAAAAAATACGGTTTAGATAGTAGCAATATTATTGAGGCGGTGCAAAAAGTGATGAAAAGAAAATAATTAACTTTTAAACATTTGTATTTTAAGCCGAAGTTTCTCAACTTCGGCTTAATTATTTTATAAGAATGATTATAGAGGACTCAGTTATACTTCAAAAATTTGAAGACGAAAAAACAAGGAACGAGGCTTTTTCTCTCTTACTAAATAAGTATCAACAAAAAGTTTATTGGCATATTAGAAGAATGGTATTAAACCATGATGATGCTGATGATATAGTGCAAGAAGTATTTATAAAAGTTTGGAAAAACTTAATAAATTTTAGACAAGACGCTCAACTTTACACTTGGCTTTATAGAATTGCCAGTAACGAGTGCATTACTTTCCTCAATAAAAAGAAAGCCAAAAACAACATCCCATTTGATGATGTTTCTGAGCAACTTACCAATTATTTAAGCGAAGAAAATTATTTCACTGGCGATGCCATTCAAAAAAAATTGCAAGAAGCCTTAATTACTTTGCCCGAAAAACAAAGGCTTGTTTTTAACATGAAATATTTTGACGATATGAAGTTTCAGGAAATATCTGATGTTTTGGGCACAAGTGTGGGCGCCTTAAAAGCATCATACCATTTAGCTGTTAAAAAAATAGAGAAACATTTACTTTCAACAGATTAAACCTTTTAAACTTTAATCACTCAATAATACAATGAAAACAGAGGAAGATTACATGGATTGGGAAAAAGAAGCACCTCTTTTATGTTCAATTAAAGGTAAACAAGCTTTTATAGTTCCCGAAAATTATTTTGAAGACTTAAACAACCAAATTAAAAGCAGTATTAATTTGAGCCAGCTAGGTATTAATAGCGAAGGTTTTACAACTCCAACAAATTATTTCGATAGTTTACAAAACGATATAACGTCTCAAATCTCATTGCTAGATATTAAAAACAGCAATGCAGGTTTTAATACCCCTAATGATTATTTCGAAAAATCTAAAACTACTATTTTAGATAAAACATTGGTAAAAAGCACAAATAAAAGCAAAATATTTAATATCAGTTTTATTAGATATGCCGCAGCTGCCTGTATTTTATTTGCAACATCTGTTGGTGTTTATATGAATATACAACACACCAATAACGTCAATTATCAACTATCAAAAATTGCAGATGAGGATATTGAAAACTATTTACAGTCTAACGTAGATGCCAATGATTTGTCTTTAATAATTGAGAATTTAGAAGAACCAAATTCGCTACAATTAGAAAATTCTTCTACTAATGATATTCAAGAATACTTAAATAAAACTCCTTAATAAGCATGAAAAATATTATTACTATACTTTTTTTTGCGCTATTTATGGCTACAAATATTGCTTTTGCACAGCAAAATCAAAGCAGAAATAAAAAGACACAACAAATTGAAGCTATTAAAATGGGGTTCATTTCTGGTAGGTTAAATTTAACTGATGAAGAATCAGCTAGTTTTTGGCCAGTTTATAAACAATATCAAAAAGAAACTGCGCAACTTTTACAACAGAAAAAAAAGGCTCGTGAGCTTAACAGTACAAATCCTAATAAATCTGTAGATGATGACTTTATATTTGACACAAAAATATTAGAGCTCAAAAAAAAATATAGAAATGAATTTAGGAAATCTCTAAATCCAGAAAAATTAAAAGCATTATATTTAGCTGAAAGGGATTTTAGAACAGAGTTAATAAAGCAACTTAAACAGAGAGCAAACGATAATTAAATTAAAATTAATTTTTCACCCTTTTCAACTACCAAAATAATTTTCTATTCATCTAAATTATAGTTTAATTATCATTTTATTTCTTAATAAAATGATAATTAGTAGTAGAAATAAATACTTTGTACGTATTTATAGGTATTCTATTACCCGTAATTTAGGGTACAAATCAAACATCTATTAGATTTAAATTAGTAAGTATGAGAAAGCCACATACTTCAAATTCTATTTTTAAACTAATCATCATCCTGCTTTTGTTTTTTGGTTTTACTAAAAACACGTTTTCACAAGATTATTACGAAAAATTTGACAAAGCTTGGGCGCTATCAAACGAAAGTAAATTTGACCAAGCATTACCTCAATTTTTCGATTTACTAAAAGAGCGGCCATATTATGAACAAGTTCATGTTCAAATAGCATGGATTTACCTTTGTCAGAAAAATATGCCTAAAGCATTAGCTTATGCAAACAGTGGCTATAATTTAAAGATGGACGATATTGCCGCTGTACTTTTAAAATCTTATTACGAATTTGCAAACGGCAACAAAGAAAAAGGGACATATCTGTCCGAACAATTTCCGATTTCGTAAAACGGAATTATTAACTAATTGATTTACAGTTA
>NZ_JBHULV010000002.1:0-7262 GCF_042684645.1 Pedobacter alpinus | reverse complement strand
CTCCTTTTATTTGTTATTTATACCCTAACTCGCTCATTTCTTGAGAGATTAATTTTTACCCCCCTGCCCCCTAAAGGGCAATGAACGTGATTTTATAAGTGTGTGGTCGTGTTTATTTTGGCTCTGTTTCAGAATTATATAATTTATTCCTATTTCTACAAGATTTATAGCCTAGAAGTTATATAAAGTAATTAACCTCTTAGTTATCGTATAGGTATCGTATAGGTATATAATTTAAAACTGTGTATTTGTTAAAAAGGTTGATAAATGAGATGAACTTTGTTAATAAGCTGGATGGTAATGGATACCGGCCGTGTTATGGGTTATGAAATGGATGTGGCTAAGGCTGTGCGATGATAGGCGGGTTGGAGTGTTGTATGAATGTACAGCCAGACTAGCGGCTGCCATGAAAAGGTGACGTTCCCTTTCTGATATCAAGAATCTTTACTTTAATAGTTTTTAAAAGCTAAAAAAGGTTTCATAGTTTTTAAATTTAAAGTATTAATAAACGAATCCGTATTTAAACTGCATTAAAACGACACACAATTTAAATTTGAGAAGCTCAAAATTTTGTGAAGTAATCAAAAAAGACAACTCATTGAAAACCAGATTATTTTTTTGATGATTAATTGGTTACCCATGAATATAGAATTTTGTTAAATTAGCGTTTATAGTTTTTGTTAAAAAATCAATCCAATTAATGAACGTTTTAAAAGTTTTTTTTACAATTTCTCTGTGTTTTGCATTCATTAGTTCTATGGCCCAAAGTGAAAATGATGCTGAATTAGCTAAACATTTTTATACTAACGGGGAATATGGCAAATCTTTAGCTATCTATCAAAAACTATATAATTCTTTAAATGGTAACGATTTGTATTTTTCGGAATATTATACTACGTTATTGAAACTTAAAAAATATGACGAAGCAGAAAAAATAATTAATAAGAAAATTAAAAACAATTTTAAATACGGTGTAGATTTAGGTCAGCTTTACTTAGAAAAAGGCGAGACAGATAAGGCGAACAAAACGTTTGAAAATGTAATTTCTAAAACTCCAGCAGTTGAGTTTACTATTACTGATATTGCAAATTCATTTTATGGAATAGCAAATTTTGAATTTGCAATTAAAACTTTTTTAAACGGTAGAAGATTATTAAAAGATGATAACGCATTTACTTATGAGCTTATAAACCTTTATCGTTACAAAAAATTAAAAGAACCTTTAACTTATGAGGTTGTTAATCTTGTAGAAAATGAGGCTTCCTTTTTAGCAAATGCAAAAAACACAATCAGCAGGGCTTATGAAAGCACAGAGGACTATGAAACTTTAAAATCAATCCTGTTTAAGAAAATTCAAAAAAATCCACAGAATATTAATTTTATTAATTTATTGGCTTGGGTGTTTTTGCAGCAGAAACAATATGATTTAGCCTTAGTACAATTGATTGCTTTAGATAGAAGGTTAAATGATACTGGCGGTAGTGTTTATAATTTTGCAACTATTTTGGTAGAAAATAAAGCTTTTGAAACAGCAGAAAAAGCTTTCAATTATTTATTAAATAAACCTAAAAACTCTCCTTATTATATTGCTTCTAGGATTGGCATTTTGAAATGTAAGAATATTCAAATCATTAATACCCCTCTAAATAATGAAAATATTAAATCGCTTGGCAGTGATTATGAGAAACTACTTGATGAGTACGGAAAGAACAACCAGACCATTTTTGCACTAAGAGATTTAGCGAATTTAGAAGCTTTTTATCTGGATAATGAAGAAAGGGCTATTGAGCTTTTAGAGCTAAGTTTAAACTTACCCAATGTTAAACTCAGTGATTTAGCGGAAATAAAACTTGACTTAGCACATATTTACACCTTAAATAACCAACCTTGGGACGCAGCCTTACTTTACGGACAGGTAGAGAAAAGTTTTGAAGGAGATGTTTTAGGACAAGAGGCTAAATTTAAAAATGCAAAATTATCTTTTTATAACGGAGATTTTAATTGGGCAAAAGCTCAATTAGATGTTTTAAAAGCTTCAACATCGCAATTAATTGCAAACGATGCATTAGATTTAAGTTTGTTAATACAAGATAATTTAAATTCGGATAGTTCTGGACAGGCGTTGAAGATGTACGCGAAAGCAGATTTATTACTTTTTAAAAATCAATATGATATAGCATTATTAACTTTAGATAGCATAGGTAAACTATATCCTCAAACAGATTTGGCTGATGATATTTTGATGCTAAAAGCTCAGACTTACAATAAACAAAAGCAGTATGAATTAGCTAAAGAAAACTTCTTGAATTTAATAGCAAACTACAGTTATAGCATTTGGGCTGATGATGCGTTATTTAATTTGGCTGTTTTAGAGGAAGAATTTTTAAATGACTCTACAAACGCTAAAATTCATTTTGAAAAATTAATAAATGATTACCCAGGCAGCTTGTATGTTATAGAAGCAAGAAAAAGATTTAGAAATTTAAGGGGAGATGTTTTGTAATAAAAACCTATCGTTACCTTTGCCTTATGATTATTTATAACGTAACTACCATTATTGAAGAGGATATACATGAAAAGTATGTCCAATTTATGAAAAACACACACATGCCAGAGGTAATGGCGACAGGAAAATTTGTTTCTTGTAGTTTGTTAAAATTAACAGAACCAATGAACGAAGGAATTACTTATTGTGCCCAATACATTACTGATGAAATTGGCAAATTAGAAGATTACCGCAAAAATTACTCCCCTAAACTACAAGAAGATTTTCAGAAAGAATTTGCCAATAAATTTGTTGCTTTTAGAAGCGTATTAGAAGAAATATGAATATTATAGAAACCCCAATTAAAGATTTAGTAATTATTGAACCAAAAGTTTGGGGAGATGATAGAGGTTATTTTTTTGAAAGTTATAACCAAGAAGTTTTAAAAAAAGCGGGTATTACTGCTGATTTTGTTCAAGATAATCAGTCTTTCTCTCATAAAGGAGCGTTAAGAGGTTTACACGCACAAGCTCATCCTTATGCACAAGGCAAATTGGTTAGGGTAATACAAGGCAAAGTTTTAGATGTAGCGGTTGATATCAGAAAAAATTCTGAAACATTTGGTCAGCATTTTAAAATAGAATTAAGTGGAGAAAACAATATTATGTTTTATGTACCGCCAGGTTTTTTACATGGGTTTGTAACTTTAGAAGATAAAACTATTTTTAGCTACAAATGCACTAATTTGTACCAAAAAGATACAGAAGTTGGTGTGATTTGGAATGATAAAGATTTAGGTATTGATTGGGGAATCGACATAAATGATGCATTGATATCACCAAAAGACGCAGTCCTTCCAGCTTTCAAAGATATTGTAAGTCCTTTTTAAATTTGAATTGATGCCTAATAATAACCCAGATACATTAAGGTTAAATAAAGCCATTAGCGATACCGGATTTTGCTCAAGAAGGGAAGCAGATAAAGTAATTGAGGAAGGCCGTGTAACTATAAATGGTAAAGGGGCCGTTTTAGGCGATAGAGTTACTAACAACGATGATATACGTGTTGATGGGCGACGTATAAAGTTTAAGAATGCTGAAGATTCTGTTTATATCGCTTTTAACAAACCAAGAGGGATTACTTGTACTACCGAAAGACAAATTGAAGGCAATATTATAGACTATATAAGGCATCCAAAAAGAATTTTCCCTATTGGTAGATTAGACAAGCCTTCTGAAGGTTTGATTTTTTTAACCAGTGATGGTAATATTGTAAATAAAATATTAAGAGCTGGGAATAACCACGAAAAGGAATATATTGTTACTGTAAATAAAGCCATTACCCCAGAGTTTATTAAAAAAATGGGTAATGGTGTACCTGTTTTAGAAACCATTACTAAAAAATGTTTTGTTAAAAAAGAAAGTGAATTTGTTTTTAAGATTATACTTACCCAAGGTTTAAACAGGCAAATTCGTAGAATGTGTGAGTATCTTAATTATGAGGTGACTAAACTTAAACGTACTAGGATTATGAACATATCTTTAAGTAATATTCCGCTTGGGAAATGGAGAAATTTAACCCGTGAAGAACTTGCTGAAATTATGCAAATGGTGGAAACTTCTAGCAAAACAGAGGAAGCTTCTGTTATGGAGATTAATAAAGTGAGTAGAAAGAAAAATAAATATATTTAAGCCAAATCTCCGCTTAAACTTAATAAATCATTATAATCAGTTTTTGCGTTAACGATTGCAGCGACAGCTCCGCAATTTGGCTGACTATATCCGCCAGCCGGCGGAGTGTTAAAACGCCCAAAAAATAATTACCTTTCAAAACATTTCTCAAAATAAAGTAAATAGCTCGTCATTCATCAGTCAGGAAAGCCCCTCCATATAGCATCCGGTTTTAAAATAAAATACCTTTGTTTTGATGAGAAAGATAAAGCTTAGTGTATTAGATCAAACTCCGATTAGAAAAGGAAGTAATTCTACCGAGTCCTTACAAGAAAGTATAGAACTTGCAAAGTTAGCTGATGAATTAGGTTATACACGTTACTGGCTGAGTGAGCATCATAACTCTAGCACATTAGCCACCGGATCGCCCGAGGTGATGATTGCAAGACTTGGTGCCGAAACAAAAAATATTAGATTAGGATCTGGAGGGATGATGATGCCTAACCATAGCACTTTAAGAGTAGCTGAAAATTTTAGAGTTTTAGAGGCTTTATATCCTAACAGAATAGATTTGGGAATGGGCAGGGCGCCGGGTGGCGACAGATTAACTGCTCATTTATTAAATCCATCAAACCAATTTGACCCTAAAGATTACATTCAGCAGTTAAGAGATTTACAGCATTTATTTAATGACGAACCTTTGGAGGGAATTAGCCAGGCAAAAGTTTTGGCCATTCCTATCATTAACACTTCTCCAGATTTATGGATACTCACTTCTAGCGGAGAAAGTGCATTAATTGCTGCCCACTTTGGTATGGCGATGTCTTTTGCTCAGTTCATTAATCCCACTGGTGGCGCGCAAGCTATTAAAAACTACAAAGCACAATTTCAGTCTTCGACAGAATTACAGGAACCACAAACCAGCGTTGGTATTTTTGCTTTTTGTAGTGATGATGAAGAAAAAGTTGAAAGAGCACAGGCCTTAATGGATTACCGTTTATTGAGTTTTGAGCGTGGCCAGTTTAACAAAATTTATTCTTATGATGATATTAAGAATGAAGATTATGATGCGCAAGAATGGCAAAGAGTTTTACATAATAGAAAACGAATGGCAGTTGGTACATCTGCGCAAATGAAAGAAAAATTAGAAAGCATTTGTGAAGAGTTTGATACGGATGAAATTCTGATGTCGACCTTTACAGAAACCAAAGAAGACCGTTTTGATTCGTATAAATTGCTTGCTAAAACTTTTGAATTAAAAAATCTTCTATAAATAGCTAACGGCTTTTGGTTTTCAAAAGCCATTATTTTTTGTACTTTTGCCAACAATGGTTCAAAAAGTTCAAAATAGCCTTGTGACACCACCTTGAGTTTAGGTTCAAGTTTCTCATATCCAGTAATTTCTTGCTGAAACAAATTATTTAATTTTTATACATCTTAATTTTTAAGGATGAAACCGTATTTACGTTTATTTGATTTTTCTCAAAAAATCGATTACAAAGTCGAAATATTAGCAGGACTAACCGTTGCCATGACCATGATTCCAGAATCATTATCTTTTGCAATTCTTGCTGGCTTTCCTCCGTTGGTTGGTTTATATGCTGCTTTTATTATGGGATTGGTTACTGCTGTGTTTGGCGGCAGACCCGGTTTGGTTTCTGGTGGCGCTGGTGCAACGGTAGTTGTTTTAATAGCGCTAATGAAATCTAACGGATTAGAGTATGTTTTTGCGGCAGTGGCTTTAGCTGGCGTTATTCAAATTTTGGTTGGTGTTTTTAAATTTGGGAAGTTTATAAGGTTAGTACCACAACCCGTCATGTTTGGCTTTGTTAACGGTTTAGCTGTTATTATTTTTATGGCCCAGTTTGAACAATTTAAAACAGTTATTAATGGCGAAGTAACTTGGTTAACTGGGCAGCCTTTATTTATAATGGGTGCTTTAGTTGCATTAACAATCGCTATTGTTGTATTATTTCCTAAAATCACAAAAGCAATTCCGCCCTCATTGGTGGCAATTATTGTGATATTTTTAATTGTTTTAGGTTTTGGCATTCAAACTAAAACAGTGAGCGATATAGCGTCTGTAAGTGGTGGCTTCCCTCCTTTTCATATCCCAAATATTCCATTAAATTTTAAAACGTTAGAAATTATTTTTCCTTATGCTTTAATTATGGCAGGAGTTGGATTAACAGAAGGTTTATTGACGTTGAATTTAGTAGATGAAATTACAGCCACCAGAGGAAATGGAAATAGAGAATGCATTGCCCAAGGAAGCGCAAATATTTTAAATGGTTTCTTTTTTGGTATGGGCGGTTGTCCAATGATAGCGCAAACCTTGGTTAATTTATCTGCCGGAGCAAGAGCAAGATTATCTGGAATAGTAGCTGCTTTAACTATTTTAATCATTATTTTATTTGGTGCACCTATCATTGGTTTGGTACCCATGGCGGCTTTAACAGGTGTAATGATTATGGTTGCGATAGGAACTTTTGAGTGGGCAAGTTTTAGAATCATTAATAAAATGCCAAAACAAGATATTTTCGTGGGGATTTTGGTAGCTGCAATTACAGTTTGGTTACATAATTTAGCTTTGGCTGTGTTAATTGGTGTAATTATATCGGCTTTAGTTTTTGCTTGGGAAAGTGCAAAGCGTATTAGAGCCAGAAAATATTTTGATAATGATGGTGTAAAACATTATGAAATTTATGGACCGTTGTTTTTTGGTTCGGTAACTGCTTTTACAGAAAAATTTGACATCCATACCGACCCACAAGAAGTTATTATAGATTTTAGAGAATGTAGAGTTGCGGATATGTCTGGCATTGATGCACTTAACAAATTGACAGAACGCTATAAAAAAGAAGGCAAAAAACTTCATTTAAAGCATTTAAGTGCTGATTGCTTGCAGCTTTTAAATAATGCTAGCGAAGTAATTGAAGTTAATATATTAGAAGACCCTACTTACAAAGTTGCTGTTGATGACATCTAATTAAAGCTTATTTCTAATTACTGCTACTTCTCTTAAATAAAACTTTATCCTATTACATATCTGTCCGAACAATTTCCGATTTCGTAAAACGGAATTATTAACTAATTGATTTACAGTT
>NZ_JBHULV010000001.1:0-53358 GCF_042684645.1 Pedobacter alpinus | reverse complement strand
GTTTCGCAACTCAAAATTAGAATTATACAGGCCTTTTTTGTATATTATTTGTTCGGACAGTTATGAATCTGAGTAAGAAATTAATATCACTTACTCTTTATTTCTTATTCAAAAATTACTTTCTATTTTTGAAAAATCTGAAATCTTTACCTATAAATTTAGCTCTAGATCCTAACTCTTCTTCAATACGTAATAATTGATTGTATTTTGCAATCCTATCAGAACGTGAAGCAGAACCAGTTTTAATTTGACCACAATTTAAAGCAACCGCTAAATCAGCAATGGTAACATCCTCAGTTTCACCACTACGGTGAGACATTACAGAAGTATAATTTGCATGTTGAGCCATGGTTACTGCATTAATAGTTTCAGTAAGCGATCCAATTTGATTAACTTTTACTAAAATTGAGTTAGCAGTATCGTTATCAATACCTTGTTTTAAACGAGTAACGTTAGTAACAAATAAATCATCACCTACTAATTGTACTTTATCGCCAATTTTTTCGGTTAATAATTTCCATCCGTCCCAATCGTTTTCGTCCATACCATCTTCAATAGAAATTATTGGATATTTCTCAGTTAAAGAAGCTAAATAATCAACTTGTTCAGCACTGGTACGTTTTGCACCATTTGCACCTTCAAATTTAGAATAATCGTAAATACCGTCTTTGTAAAACTCAGAAGCAGCACAATCAAAAGCTAAACAGATATCAACACCTGGTTTGTAACCTGCTTTTTCAATTGCTTGCATAATAGTTTCAACACCATCTTCAGTACCGGCAAAAGTTGGCGCAAAACCACCTTCATCTCCTACTGCTGTTGATAATCCTCTATCATGTAAAATTGCTTTTAAGCTATGGAAAACTTCAGTTCCCCAACGTAAAGCTTCTGAGAAAGAAGAAGCGCCAACTGGCATAATCATAAACTCTTGGAAAGCGATAGGCGCATCAGAATGAGAACCACCGTTTACAATGTTCATCATTGGGATTGGAAGCGTGTTTGCATTAACACCACCAATATAACGGTATAAAGGCTGACGGCTTTCTTGTGCTGCTGCTTTAGCAACTGCTAAAGAAACACCTAAAATAGCGTTTGCACCTAAATTTCCTTTATTTTCTGTTCCATCTAAATCAATCATTAATTGGTCAATTGCGTTTTGTTCAAAAACGTCAACTCCTCTTAATGCTTCAGCAATTTTTTCATTTACATTGGCTACGGCTTTTAAAACACCTTTACCTAAATATACAGATTTATCTTTATCACGTAGTTCTACTGCTTCGTACTGGCCAGTTGAAGCTCCTGATGGAACTGCTGCTCTTCCTAAAATGCCGTTTTCGGTAATTACATCTACTTCAATAGTAGGGTTTCCTCTTGAATCAAGGATTTGTCTTGCGTGTACGTCAAGAATTAAGCTCATCTTATTTAATTTATTTTAAGTCTACCTTTTACTTAGTGTTAAAATTACACTAAAGTAGGGATTTTTGTTTAATTGGCAAATATAATAATTGTTTGTTAGGCGAACTATGCTATTAATATGTTATTTAAGATATATTAACTCAATAATTACCAAAAATGATGAATGATTGTTTTTAATTATTTAGATGAATTTTTAACCAAAAAATTTAAAATATAAGATTAGGCCTCCTCTGCTTTACCTTTTTGGATACGTTTAAAATTAAACTCATACATCACTTCAACTTTCTTTCTTGCCCAAGGGGTTTTTCTTAAAAAAGAAAGACTCGATTTTATTGTTGGATTATTAGAAAAACAATTTATTGAGATTTTTTCAGACATTTTTTCCCAACCTACATATTTTACCAAATCTGTAAGTATGGTTTCTAATGTTAAACCATGTAATAAATTATTTTTTTGTGTTTTATCTTCCTCTCCCATTTATAATTTCGAAAATTAGAATGTAAAAATACCCATTTTTAGGTATTGCAGACGCTTAAATTTAAGACTTATTTTGGAACTTTAAATAGTTACGAAAAACATAAAAGGCAATCAAATTAATTTGATTGCCTTTATTTACTTAAAAAAATGTATCGTACTAAATATGAATGAATAAATCTTCTTTTGATTTTCTTACTTTAGCGTTATGCTGATATTTATCGTTTTCTGACCTAAAGCCAACTGGTGCAATAACTACAGCATGTAATCCTTTTTCTTGCAAACCCAAAATTTCGTCAAAGGCAGCATTGTCAAAACCTTCCATTGGGCAAGCATCTATTTCGCTCAAAGCAGCACTTTCTAAAAGAAAGCCTAAAGCAATATAAGCTTGTTTTGCATTCCAATTATCTAATTCAGCCTCAGTTCTCGAGTCTACAGTGCCTTTCATGGTATCCACAAAACCCTTTATGTCTTCAATTGATACGCCCCAAGTTGCAGATATATTTTTCGCATAAGCATCTACATGCGCTACAGAGAAATTTTTCTCAATTGCAAAAACAAATACATGAGATGCTTCTGTTAATTGAACTTGACCATAAGCCGCTGCTTTTAATTTTTCTTTAATTTCTTGATTACTTACCACTAAAACTTTAAATGGTTGTAAGCCATAAGAACTTGGTGCTAATTGTACAGCTGTTAATAATTCTTGTAGTTGCGCATCATCTAATTTCTTGTTCGTATCAAATGACTTAGTTGCGTATCTCCAATTTAAGGATTCTATTATATTTTTCATTTATATATTTTTTTATCAAAAATACATGTTTGAACATCTATTTTTTATCTCTTTTACTTTTTTGACTTTTAAATGATTATTTAAGTTTTATTGTTGATTTCTGCCCTAACTTTAGGTAATGATTGAGGATAGTTTTTTTGGATGAAATTAATTAAACCTTCACGAATATCGCAACGTAAATCGAATGCATTGCCCGAATTATTAGAACTCATTAATGCTCTTATTTCCATCACACTTTCTTTTGATTCTGTTATTTGTACAACTTTTACTTTCTTATCCCACAACGGATGCTTTTCTAAAAGCGCATAAAACTCTTCTCTTAAAGCATCAATTGGCAAGGTATAATCTGCATAAATAAAAACAGTTCCTAAAATCTCAGCACTAATTCTTGTCCAATTTTGGAAAGGTTTTTCTATAAAATAGTTGATTGGTAAAATCAACCTTCTTTGATCCCAAATTTGTACTACAACATAAGTTAATGTTATTTCTTCTACCTTGCCCCACTCTCCTTCTACAACTAAAACATCATCAATTCTTAAAGGTTGTGTAAATGCAATTTGAAAACCTGCTAATAAATTGCCTAAAGATTTTTGCGCTGCAAAACCGATTATAATACCTCCAATACCTACACCTGTAAGCAATCCAGCGCCTATCTTCCTCATGCCTTCAAAACTAAAAAGTATGGCAGCAATTGTTAAAACAATAATTAAAGCAGCAAAAAACTTTCTTAGAAATTGTAGCTGTGTCCTAATTTTCCGTTCTTTCAAATTATCTTCTTTTTGAAGATTATAGGTAGAAGCAACAAAATCTTGAAAAACTTTTATTGCATTTATAAGTATGTATGCAAAAGATTATATTAAGCCAATTTCTATAAATTTAATATAGATGAGATTTATTTTAGGAGGCAAAAGCATTAACGAACCAGCTATGTTCAAGAAAAATAATGGCAAAAAGAAGTTTAAAGGTTTTCCCAGGTTTAAAACTATCGATCTTAAAAAAGAGAACCTTTCTTTTTTTCTGTAGTATTTTGTAAGTCTAACAATGATGTATTTTAATATTACACCTGCAAGTACGGCTATTATTACTATTAAAATATTGAACAACCAGTTTGGCAAATCTAAAGTATTGTTGTTTAATTTTTCCATATTTTATCTATCTCTATTCAACTATCTTAATAAATAAACAAAAAACAAGCCATTAATATACTATTTTTCTATAATTAACCAATATTTTTTACTAAATTATCAAAAAATTAAAATTTTAAATGTGTTTGGACAAATTATTGCTTCATTTTATCCAGTTAACATCAAAAAAATATTATGAGTAAAACTATTATTATATCTAACAGATTACCAGTAAAAATTACCCAACAAAATAACGAATATGAATTGCAAGTGAGCGAAGGAGGTTTAGCCACAGGTTTAGGTTCTATATATAAAGAAGGGGATAATATTTGGATTGGTTGGTGTGGTTTAGATGTACCTAAAGAGGATGAAAGTAGAATTATAAACGAACTTGAAAAGGAAAATTTAGCTCCTGTTTTTTTAACAGAGGATGAAATAAAACTTTATTACGAAGGTTTTTCTAATGAAACATTATGGCCTGTTTTTCATTATATGAGCACTTATGCACAATATGATGAGAGCTACTGGGAAAGCTATAAGCAGGTTAATGAAAAATTTAGAGATGCCGTTATAGCACTTGCACAACCTGGAGACATTATTTGGATACACGACTATCAGCTTTTATTACTTCCACAATTAATAAGAGAAAAATTGCCAGATACCACCATTGGCTTTTTTCAACATATCCCTTTCCCATCTTTTGAGCTATTTAGATTAATCCCTTGGCGGGCCGAATTATTAAACGGTATGCTTGGTGCAGATTTAATTGGTTTTCATACTTACGATGACGTGAGACATTTTACAAGTTCAGCAACTCGGGTTTTACCGGTACAAACTAATGCAAATACAATTCACCAAGACGATAGAAATATAACCATTGATGCCTTTCCTATGGGAATTGATGCAAAAAAATTTGATGCTTTATCTAAAACAGAAGAGGTACGCCTAATCAATGATAATTACAATGAAATTTTGGGTGATACAAAAATTATTTTATCGATAGATAGATTAGATTATAGCAAAGGAATTGTACAACGCTTGCTTGCTTTTGAAAAGGTGCTTATTGAACATCCCGAATATATTGGCAAAATATCTCTTCACATGATTGTTGTACCATCAAGAGACACCATCCCACAATATCGAGATTTAAGAGATGATATTGATAAATTAGTTGGAAATATTAATTCAAGGTTTAGGACTTCTGCTTGGCACCCCATACATTATTTCTACCGTTCTTTCCCAATAACAGAATTATCTGCGCTTTATAACAGAGCAAATATTTGCTTAGTTACTCCAATGCGAGATGGGATGAATTTGGTGAGTAAAGAATATGTTGCTAGTAAAACAAATGAGCCAGGCGTTTTAATATTGAGTGAAATGGCAGGTGCTTCAAAAGAATTAATTGAAGCTATAATTATTAATCCTAACAATTTAGCCGAGATGTCTAATGCTATTGTACAGGCATTAGAAATGGGCAAAGAAGAACAGCAAACAAGAATGTTAAGTTTAAGACAAACTGTTTTAAAGTTTGACATTAACCACTGGGTTAAGATTTTTATGGACCAACTTAAAGAAGTGAAAGAGCTTGAAAAATCTAGATATGCCCGACACGTAAATAAAATCTTGTTGGCCGAGTTTGAGACTAAATTTGATCAGTCAAAGAAAAGAGCTTTGTTTTTAGATTATGACGGAACTTTAGTTGGTTTTAAAGCAAATATTGATGAAGCATCGCCAGATGCAGAATTATATGCAACCATTAATAAGTTAGCCAGTGATGATAGAAATCAAGTTATTATTATTAGTGGAAGAAAACACGAAACTTTAGATCAATGGTTTAGCCATTTAAATGTTGACTTAATTGCAGAACATGGTGCTTGGAAAAAAACTAGCGGCGAAAGTTGGGAAGAAACTCCAAATTTAACGGATAGATGGAAACCAAGTGTTAGAGCAATGTTAGAATCTTACTGTGATAGAACACCTGGAAGCGCTATAGAGGAAAAAAGATATTCTTTGGCTTGGCATTATCGCAAAGTTGAAGAAGGTTTGGGTGAGTTAAGAGCTAACGAATTAATTAGCAACATGCGCTATTTAACCAGAGAAAAAAGTTTACAGTTGTTACCCGGAAATAAAGTTGTTGAAATTAAGAATGCTGAAATTAACAAAGGAAAAGCAGCACTTGAATATCTTTACAAGAAAGAATTTGACTTTATTTTAGCAATGGGAGACGACCATACTGATGAGGATATATTTACAGCAATTAACGACGCTGCAATTACTATTAAGGTAGGAAGTAGCGTTTCTGAGGCAAATTATTACCTCAGAAACGTACAAGAAGTTAGAAACTTACTTTACCATCTCTGTAGATAAATACAGAGGTTTATTTAATTTATTGGAAATTCTGTAAGCTGCATTCATTAACCCAACATGACTGTATGCTTGCGGAAAATTTCCCCACATGCTACCATCTTTCTCATCAACATCTTCACTAAATAACATTAGATGATTTGCATAAGGCATTAATTTATCAAATTCTCTAATTGCATCATCAATTCTGCCAACACAAGCTAAAGCTTCTACATACCAAAATGCGCATATTAAAAAAGTACTTTCTGGTTTTCCAAAATCATCGGTATGTAAATAGCGATAAAACAAACCACTTGGTGTTTTAAGCTCATTCTCTAACGCAATCAAATGATCTTTGGCTCTTTGCGAGTTCGGATCTAAGTAATTCATCATAATTAACTGCAAAGTACTTGCATCTAAATAAGGGCTTCCAACTGCATGGGTATAAACTTTCCTAACTGGGTCGTAACAATCTTCGATATGCTTAGCAGCTCTGTTCATTAAAGAGGTCGCCTTTTCTTCCAATTCTTTATTATTTATGGTTTTAGCAATTTTTAATGCCGCACTACATCCAGCCCACTGAAATAAATTGCTATAACAATGCATAAAAGCGCTGTTTCTAAACTCCCAAATACCGGCATCTTTTTCATCTATGGTGTGTTCAATTCTTTTAAGTGCCATTTCTACCAAATGGGCAGAATCTTTACGTTCAGAAAAAACAAAACGATGATCTGTATATAACGGTAATAAAGAAATTAGTGCTTGACCATAAATATCATTCTGTATATGTTCATAAGCTTGATTCCCTATACGCACAGGTCCATTACCTAGGTAACCTTCTAAATGGTCGGCAATGTTTTCTGTTAAATCTTTTTGACGAGAAATGCTGTAAAGAGGTTGATACCTTAAACCTTCTTCAAAAGAAATATCAGTAATATAATCAAAATATTTTTCAGTTTCTTCAAAATGCCCAATATGATGCAAGGCGTTAATTACATAATACGTATCTCTTAACCAACAATATCTGTAATCCCAATTACGGCCACTTCCTGGGAATTCTGGTAAACTAGTTGTACTTGCCGCTATAATTGCACCCGTATCTTCGTACTGATGAATTTTTAGAGCCAAAGCAGACCTAATTACATAATCTTGATTAAAATCTCCGATAGAGGAACGCTTAATCCATGTTCTCCAATAAGAAATTGTTTTATCTAAAAAAATTTCAGAAGTTGTACCTACTGCCGCTTCGAGTGGTTCTCCGTAAGTTAAAACAACGTATTTAGTTTCTTTCAGAATAAAATATTGATCTTCTACGATGTAAGATATTGTTGCGTTTGTGGTTAAACGCATTTTTTCTTCGCAACCTGTGTAGTTGATATGGTTGCTTCCTCTAACAGATTTTAATGCTGTTTTACCATAATTATAAACTGGGTTACAAACTATTTTTATATGCGGGTTACCTTCTAAAGGTTCAATTTTTCTTACCAGCATTAAAGGTTTAAAATATCTATCGTATTGCTCATAACGAGGAGCAAAATCTGTAACTCTATATTTACCTGTTTCTGTGGTTATTTCTGTACAAAGTATATTGGTGTTTTCTAAGTAATATTGGTGAGAGGTAAAATCTCCGGATGGTTTTATAGAAAATTCTCCGCCTTTTTTTTCATCTAATAGAGAGCCAAAAACAAAAGAACTGTCAAATCTTGGCCAACAAAGCCAAGCTATATTTGTGTTTTTGTGTACATGAGCTAAATAAGAACAATTTCCAATTAACCCGGTTTCATAAACGTGTCTTGCCATAAAATAATTTATTTTTAATTCAACCATGCATTACAAGGTTCATACCTAATGCCAATTAAAATACAAATTATTTTGCAAAAACGTTATAAAAAATTAGTCTTTTTGACTTTCCTTACGCTTATCTCGTCGTTCTTGACGTAATTCTTTAGGCGTTTTAGACAAAGAATCTACTTTTTGTTGCTCTGGAGTAAAAATTTTCTTTAAAAAAGTTTCTTTCTTTTCTAACGAATCTTTTGGTGTTCTTCTGTTAAAAATATCCAGATTAAAAAATCCGTTTTCATCTTCCTCGGCTAAACTATCCGGCAAATAATCGCTAGGTGCAATTTGCTTACGTAAACTTTCTCTTAAGCGTACATTATAAAACCCGTAATTACTACTGTCTTGTTCTATATAACCTCTTCTTGCCATTAATCTTCCAATTAAATTAAAATAACCAGTTAAGTAATATTTTAAACCACCGTTGGGTTGCCAGCTATATAAAGAAGATTTTGGTTTAGGAACTATATGCGCTAAATAAATAGCCTCTCCAATAGTTAACTCTGCCGGAGACTTACTAAAATAATATCTTGATGCTTCGCCAATTCCGTAAACATTACGCCCCCACTCTATTACATTCAAATACACTTCATACATTCTAGATTTCGAGGTTAAATGCTGATTTTCTATTAACCAAACAATTAAAATTTCTTCAAATTTGCGAGCTAAATTTTTATTACGGCTTAAGTAAACGTTTTTTACCAGTTGCATAGAAATAGTACTGCCACCTCTTTTAAAAGATTTGGCTTTGAAGTTTGTAGCTATAGATTGCCTTATAGATTCTTCTACAAAACCTTTGTGGTTATAAAAAGAAGGATCTTCCGATGTTAATAAAGCATTTTTAATATTTGGAGAAATGGACGTTATTGGTGTATAATTAGGGTTTTCTGGTCCAATGATAATATCTCTTACTGGCTTTCCTTTTTCGTAAGGAGTGTAAACAAAAGATGAATTAATTTTTTGAAAATTGGTTTCTCCAAATTTCAAGATTTTAAAATCATCGCTCCCAGTTAAAGTAGAATTAAATATTACTTTTTCTGGTTTTGCAGCATCTAAGTGAAAATTAAGGGCATAATCTAATTTACCTTGTACCTTAATACCTTCTAAAGACTCAAATAATCCTATTGGAAAAGCATCAAAAATATGCTGTGCAACTTGATCGTAAGCATTAACTTTTAATTCGTAAATTTTCTTCTCTCCTAAAGTAATTTTAACAAATGGATTTATCTGGGCATTGCCCAAACTAACAATAGAAGAACTATCTAGGGCAATATAATTTTTCCCAATTAGCATTTTGGCATCAATACTGCCAGTTTTTACAATTACATCTTTAGCAGCAATTCTTGGGTGGTTTATTAGTAAATTTCTAACATACCAAGTTCCTTCAATCTCAAAATTATCCCCTTCTCTTTCGGCACTTGTCATAATGGTTCGTACGGTATCAAAACTTAGTTTAAGCCCATATTTACCGAATAAATAAGGCACTTCTACCTTTTTATTATCAGCATAAAACTTTAAATCTAATTGCTGTTTAGACGGATTTGCCGTACCCGCTACATGCCAAACTGCTTGGTTGGTATTTAATTTTATAGTAGAGTTTACTTCACCACCATTTATGGTTGCACTTTCTGCTAAAACATTAAACTGAGTAGTATCATGATCAAACTTTATCAAAAAGTTTTTCACATCCAAATCATCCGGAATTTTGTCTAAGGTTTGGCTTAAGAGTTTGTTTGCCAATTCAGATAAATCAGCTTTAGAATCGGTTTTTACAGTATCTTTAGTGTCCTTTTTAAATAGAAAATCATAATTACTAATGGTGTCTTTTTTCACCAAGGATATGGTAGCATTATGAATGGCCAATTCTGCAATTTTAATATTGCCAAATAGTAGTGGCCAAAGCTTTACCCCAACTGTTAAATCATTAATTGAAGCTAATTTTTCTTTGTCTTGCGGCACTACATCAATAGCATTAAAATATACGCTTGATAAGCCACTAAAACCGTAAGAAGCTATTTTTACATTCAAATTATACGTGCTTTTGGCCTTGATAATTCCTTTCTGAACTGCTGATTTTAGTATCGCATCTCTTTTTTGATAAATAAGTACAACACCAATTGAAAGTGCTAAAACAACACAAGAAGCGGCAATTATTATCGTTTTTTTATATTTTTTAAAAAAAGAATTCTTTTTCATTTCATTCATAGCAATAGCATAAACGCTAAAATTTAACGTCAAATATATTCTTATATTTTTTGTTTTTATGTCAAAAACTGAGCCTCATCTAATTTTATCGGGCTAAGTTTTGTAATTTCGAACATAATTTAATTTAAAATGGTTTTAACAAAAGAAAATATACTTGCAGCACTTAAAAACGTTGAAGACCCTGATTTAAAAAAAGACTTGGTAACGCTTGGAATGATTGAGGATTTGGTGATTGATAGCAATAATGTGAGTTTTTCTGTTGTGCTTACAACACCAGCTTGCCCAATGAAAGAAATGCTTGAAAACGCTTGTAGAAATGCAATTAAACATTTTGTAAGTAAAGAAGCAGAGATAAAAATAAATATGACCAGTAGAGTTACCCCAACCCAAACACAACTAAGGGGTAATATTAAAAATATTATTGTGGTAGCATCTGGTAAAGGCGGGGTTGGTAAATCTACCGTGGCTGCAAATTTAGCTTTAGGTTTAAAACTAAATGGCGCAAAAGTTGGACTTATTGATGCTGATATTTATGGTCCATCTGTCCCAATTATGTTTGGTGTACAAGATGCAAAACCAAAAGCAAGCGAGGTTGATGGAAAAACAAGTATAGAACCCATTGAGAAACATGGTATAAAATTATTATCTATAGGTTTTTTTACAGATCCAAATCAACCTGTGCCATGGCGTGGCCCAATGATTTCTAATGCTGTAAAACAATTATTTAACGACGCAAGTTGGGGCGAGTTAGATTATCTAGTAGTTGATTTGCCTCCAGGCACTGGCGATATACACATTACTGTTACTCAAAGTTTCCCAATTGCAGGTGCAGTAATTGTAACTACACCACAACAAGTAGCTTTAGCAGATGCAAAAAAAGGAATTGGAATGTTTAAGATGGAGGCAATTAATGTCCCTATTTTAGGAGTGGTAGAAAACATGTCGTATTTTACACCTGCAGAATTACCAGACAATAAATACTATATTTTTGGTAAAAATGGAGGTAGAGAATTAGCTGAAATATATAATACCCCGTTTTTAGGCGAAATACCTTTGGTACAAAGCGTAAGTGAAGCCGGAGATGCAGGCACACCAGTTGTGATGCAAGAAGGGCATCCAATATCTAAAGCATTTATAGAGCTTGCCCAAAAAGTAGCACAACAAGTAGCCATTAGAAATAACGAAGCTAAAATTTAAACAGGTTCTAAAAGAAGTTAAATAATCCGTATTTTTATACAAATTCAAAAATGATGAGTGATCAAGAAGATTTATTAGCTAAGGTTGAGGCCGCATTAGATACCATAAGGCCTTATCTTATTGCTGATGCCGGAAACGTTTCTATTATTGAAATTACAGAAGACAAAATTTTAAAATTAAAACTTTTAGGTTCTTGCGAATCATGCCCAATGAGTATGATGACTTTAAAAGCAGGCATTGAACAAGCGGTAAAAAAAGCTGTACCAGAAATTGTTTCTGTTGAAGCTATTAATGTTACACCTTTAGAAGTTTAACATAAAAAGGCTAAAAGCAATATGCATTCAGCTTAATGCAAATTATTTAGATTTAAAAATTAGTTGAATCTTTATAATTAAAACATTTTAATAGCCTTTTCGTTAAATAGGAAAGGCTTTTTGCTTTAACAAAAATTAACACAATAAATCTAAAATGTTTTTTAGTTTTATTTTTTTTAGAACATTGAAAAATATAATCCTCCTTCTGTTTTTATTTATTGGCTTGCAATCATTTGCACAGCAAGAAAAACCTTTGGTTCAATTTTCTGGTGTTATTTACGATGCCGATAGCAATTCTGTTGTTCCTTATGTAACAATCAGAAACGTTACTGATAACGGAAAATCGTCTTCTGCAAATTATAAAGGCTATTTCTCTTTTGTTGTACATGAAGGTGATAGTATTGTTTTTAGTTCTGTAGGTTATAAAAAACTCGAATTGATTATCCCAACTAAAGTAAAAGATAAAAAATTTACCGCCATTATAAAAATAAAACCTGATAACATAGAACTACCAATGGTTACGGTTTTCCCTTGGGCAAGTGTTGATGAGTTTAAAAAAGAATTTTTATCAATGAAATTTGCAGATGATGATTTAGAAATTGCGATGAAAAATCTTTCAAAAAGCAGTTTAAGAGAATTATCTGCTAATTTACCAAGAGATGGGCAAGAGTACCGCTCAAACAGTTTCCAAAGCAACCATTATAACTTAAGCAATAAAAACATGGTGCAAACCAATCCACTTTTAAATCCGTTTGCATGGGGTGCTTTAATTAAGCAAATAATGGATGGGGATAAAAGAAGGGCTGATGATTAGGGTGGTTAGATTATTTTAAACAATTGTAATTTATTTACCCTACTCCACTTCAGAAACTAAGCTGTAATTATTATTTGATATTTATAGTGCGAATTTAGAGGTTTATAGAATTGCCTCGTTTTATTCTACAAAAAGGTTAAACCAATTCTTTTATTTAGTCCTACCTCAAATATTCTTATTAAAGTTGAGAGTTGAATATTTCCTCTCCCATTTTCGATTCTTGAAATATAACTTTTTTTAGTCCCCGCTTTATTAGCTAATTGTTCTTGGGTTATTTTGGCTTCTTTTCTAGCATCCTTTAGCATTTCACTAATGATAAACATTTGAGACTTTTCTTCATATATATTTCTAGTTTCAGTTCCAATTTTACCATGTTCAACTTCAATAAGTTGTTCAAATGTTTTAATGTTATCGTAATTTTTCATTTTAGTATTTTTTAGATTTAAAATATTCGTCTTTTAACTTTTGAGCTTTACTAATTTCATTTGAAGGTGTTCTCTGAGTTTTCTTCTGGAATCCGTTAAATAGAACCACTAATTTGCCTTCATCAAAACAGCAAAATATTCGATATATATTTGATTGATATTCAATTCTGATTTCATACAATCCATCTGTTCCAGTTATATGTTTGAAGAATTTTTCGGGCACTTTATCAACCTGTTTTATAAGTTCAAATACATATTGAATCTTTCCTTTTACCTTTTCATCTTGTTTTCGGTAAAATTCAATAAAATAACTTTCATAAAAAACAAGTTCTCTATTCATTACGCAAAGTTATCTCAAAAGATAACTATTTGCAAGCTTTGCAGATTTTATTTTGATTAAATCTTTTAAAAAGGTTTAAGAGGAATTCTGACTGACAGAATCTTTAGGTTTTTAATATAAAGGAATTATAAAAATCTTACTCTTAAATGCTTTTCTTCTAATACTAATTTTAATTCTTTTTTGTCATCAAAATCTTTAGGAAGATTTACAACACCAACAATTTTCCTCAGCTTTGGAGATAATTCATTTGATGAAGATTCTTGTGTGATGGTACCAAGGTAGTTTTCAATGATCTCGGATAAGCTTCTACCAGTACTTTTAGCATAAATTTTACCCCGTTCTACAACGGACTTTTTAACTGTTAAAGTGAGTTTGGTCGTCATGTTACGTAGGTTTTATTTTAAAGATATGTGTGTCTGATTATTTTTCAAAACGGATTACTTTTTAACATTACAACACACAGTTTTACAATAAATTTAAAAGCCTTAAAATACGAAGTGTCCTCGAAAAGAGAGACCCTGCTTTGACTTAATTTTTAATTTTGCAGAGTCCAATCTTCTATGTCAATTTCTTCAAGTCGATCAAAATCACTTACATTTTTTGTAACCAAAGTTAGATTGTTGAAAATTGCAGTTGCACCGATAAGTAAATCAAAGTCATCTAAAATTTTTCCTTTAGTTTTTAATCTCGCTTTCTCTTTAGCATAGATATCCAAGGAAGGGTATGTTGGAATTATAACAAACTTTTCTTGAAAACTATTTAGTGTTAGCAGGTTTTTTTATTTCTGTGCACTTTTCTCAACGCCATACTTTAGTTCAGCAACGGTTATTTCTGAGATAAAACAATTTTCTATCCCAATGTTCTCAATTCTTTCTCCCAAATTAAATTTTCCATTTAAAAAATATGCACAGATATTTGTGTCTAAAAGATACTTTTTCAAAAGTCAATAGATTTACGACTGAATTTTCTTTCATTCTTTAAATCTTCCACAAATTCATCAGCTGATTGATCTAACTCTAATGAACCAAATAAAGATTGCCAGGAATTATCTTTTTCGTTTTTTGTAGTTTTCATTGGTTTAGAAAGCTTTGCAATTAGCTCTAATTTATTATTAGGGCTTAGGCTTTTTAGCAATGTAAAGTAACTTTCTATCAAGTTGCTGTTTATATCTGCTGTTTTCATGCTCATAGTTTAACTAAAACAAATTTACAAAAATAATTGCTTCTACAAGTTTTATAGGTTCTGATATTATTTACAACTTCGTTAAGTATTCTGCATCACCAAAAATGCTTTAGGTAAACTGATGGGAAAGTTATTGTGACGCGACCGAACACAGTCCTCAATTTTTAATTTAAGATTTAAGTGACCGCTGAAATAGCGAACCTTAAACAAGTTGGATCTGATTATTTCTTAAAGCGGATTATTTTTAAGATTATAACACACAGTTTTACAAGAAATTTAAAAGCCTTAAAGTACGAAGGGTCCTCAAAAAGAGAGAACTTGCTTTGAATGAAATGTTTTCATTAAATATAACTAAATTACAAACCCCAAAACCTACCTCCCCTTTTTCATCAAAGGAAATTTCATTTTATAATCAACTTTTACAGCACCTTTAGCAATAGCGTCTAACCTACCTTTTAACATTGTTTTTCGCAGCGGGTTTATTCTATCCGTAAAAAGTTTACCTTCTATGTGATCATACTCATGTTGTATCACTCGGGCAGCTAAACCTGTAAACTTCTCTTTATGCAGTTTAAAATTTTCATCGTAATAGCTTACTAAAATATTTTTATGTCTGCTCACGTTTTCCCTAACATCAGGGATACTTAAACAGCCTTCATTAAAAACCCATTTTTCTCCGGTTTCTTCTTCAATTTTAGCATTAATAAAAACCTTTTTAAAGTTTTTTAACCCTTCTTTATCTTCTTTATCTTCTTTATCATCCTCATCAACAAATGGAGAAGCATCTATTACAAATAACCTGATAGCCAAACCAATTTGAGGTGCTGCTAAACCAACGCCACTTGCAGCATACATAGTTTCGAACATGTTATCGATTAAAATACCTAGTTGTGGGTAGTTTTCATCAATATCTGTTGCAATTTTCTTTAAAACTGGATCTCCGTAAGCTACTATTGGTAATTTCATTTGGCAAAAATAAACAATTATGTATCTATTTTGGTATAGATGCAGTATAACATCAAAATAAATGATATTTGAATTTTTTTTTTTAATAACTTTAAGAAATTTTTAATCTTATGAAGAAAATACTACCATTTCTTTTTGTTATAATTTTTACTTTAAACAACGCTTTTGCGCAATGTACCAACCCAACTGGCGGTAGTATTACTGGTAAATCAAGCGGATGCACAGATAGGGTAGAAATTTATGAAATAACTGGTGTTACAGGCGCTAATGACTACGAATGGACAATTACTGGTGCTTCTGGAAATACACGCCTATCTGCAACTCGTTACAGCATAGTTTTCGGCTCTGCTGCTGTTTCAATTAGTGTAGTTCCAAAAAACGGAACCTGTTTAGGCACTGCTGTTACAAAAACTATTTCGGTTAGTAATACCCCAAATAAACCAATAATAAGCCAAGTTGGTTCAGAAATACAATCAAGTACAACTGCAACAAGTTATCAATGGTATTTAAATAGCGCTCCTGTTGGCGGTGCCACTGCAAAATCATTTGCGCCCATTACCAATGGTGTATATATTGTAGAAGCTGTATCAGCTGGTGGTTGCAGCGTTTTTTCTGATGGCTTTAACTATGTTAGAACAGCAATAAAAGAAGATGCTGTTTTTGGTGCTTTTAGCTTTTACCCAAACCCAATAACAACTGATGTTTCTGTTGATTTTACAGAACGATACGACTTAGATTTTTTTGACTTTACGGGACGCAAAATTTTATCAAAACAAAACTTGCAAGGCAAACAAACAATTGACCTTACAACATACAATAGAGGGCTTTACTTAATGCGTATAACAAGTGGTGGCAAAACTGCGGTACGAAAATTGTTATTAAAGTAATAGAATTAATACTTAAACTGAACCCTGAAAAATTTCTTTTTTCAGGGTTTTCTATTTAAATTAAAATATATGTCAACAAAACCAAATCAAATAGAAACTGTAGAACTTAGAACCCTAAAGCAAGAAGATTACCATGATTTAAAAACAGCCATGATATCGGCTTACTCTGGAATGGGAGAAAGTTATTGGAGAGAAAAATCAATTGACAAGTTAATAGAGATTTTTCCGGAAGGCCAGCTTTGCGTAGAAATAAATGGAAAAGTTGTTGCCACTGCATTAAGTATAATTGTAGATTATGCTAAACTTGGAGAAACACATACTTATGTACAAGCTGTAGGAGATTACACTTTTAATACCCATACTTATAAAGGAGATATTTTATACGGAATTGAGGTTTTTGTACATCCTGATTACAGGGGAATGCGCCTTGCTCGTAGATTATATGATGCCCGTAAATTATTGTGCGAAAATTTGAACTTGAAATCTATTATTTTAGGAGGCAGAATACCCAATTACGAAAAATTTAGTAAAGAATTAAGTCCACGCCAATATATTGACAAAGTGAAGATGAAGGAAATTTATGATCCTACACTTACTTTCCAAATTTCTAACGATTTCCATGTTAGAAAAATATTGAAAAATTATTTACCCGAAGACCAACAATCAAAAGAGTTTGCTACACTTTTAGAGTGGAATAATATTTACTATGAGCATATAGATAACTATCTAAAAAAATCAACAGTAAGAATTGGCTTGGTACAATGGCAAATGCGTTTGTTCCCAACCGTATCTGACTTAATGGAAAGTGCAGAATATTTTGTGGATGCAGTAAGTGATTATTCTTCTGATTTTGTGGTTTTCCCTGAGTTTTTTAATGCGCCTTTAATGGCCGATTATAACCATTTAGGCGAAGCAAAAGCAATTAGAGAGTTAGCAAAACACACTGAATATATTAGAAACAGATTTTGTGAGCTCGCGGTTTCTTATAATGTAAATATTATTGCCGGCAGCATGCCTTTAATAGAAGATGATAAATTATACAATGTATCATACCTGTGCCGTAGAGATGGAAGTTACGATAGATCTATTAAAATACACCCAACGCCTTCTGAAATAAACTCGTGGGGAATGAGCGGTGGTAATGAGCTTAAAGTATTTGATACAGATGCTGGAAGAATTGGTATTTTAATTTGTTATGATTCTGAATTTCCGGAATTGGCAAGGTTACAAGCTCTTGAAAAAATGGACATTTTGTTTATTCCATTTTGGACAGATACTCAAAATGCTTATAACCGAGTGCGTATATGCTCGCAAGCCAGAGCTATTGAAAACGAATGTTATGTGGCTATAACTGGTTCTGTAGGTAATTTACCTAAAGTGAATAACATGGATTTACAGTATGCACAATCAGCTATATTTTCTCCATCAGATTTTGCTTTCCCATCAAACGCAATAGTTGCAGAAACCACTCCAAATACAGAAAACATATTAATTGCAGATGTAAACCTAGATTTGCTGAAAGAATTACATGAGTTTGGAAGCGTTAAAAACTTAAAAGATAGACGTACAGATTTTTACGATTTAAAACTTAAATCAAAACCTAAGCAATAATTTTTGCTTAAAGTAGATTGTTTAAAATCAAATGGCTTGCAATTTTGCAGGCCATTTTTTTATTCTTAATCCTTGTTCATTGTCCCAAGATTTATTAAACATAAAAATATCCAAAAAACCCTTTAACTTTATGGCTCAAAATCATCATTAATGACAATTACAGAATTATACAAGCATTATTTAGCCCATCCAATTATTTGTACCGATACAAGAAAAATAGAAGTTGGCTGTTTGTTTTTTGCCCTTAAAGGCGATAATTTTAATGCAAATACGTTTGCTAAACAAGCCTTAGAAAAAGGTGCTGCTTTTGTTGTAATTGATAATGCAGAATATCAATTAAGTGCTAAATATATTTTGGTTGATGATGCTTTAACCACTTTACAAGAACTTGCTAAACACCACAGAAAACAATTAAATATCCCTGTAATTGGCTTAACAGGAAGCAACGGAAAAACCACCACTAAAGAACTAATAAATAGTGTTTTAAGCTGCAAATTTAAAACATTAGCTACCAAAGGGAATTTAAATAATCATATTGGCGTCCCGCTTACTTTGTTAGAAATTGGACAGGATATTGAAGTTGCCATTATAGAGATGGGTGCTAATCACCAAAAAGAAATTGAAATGCTTTCAGAAATTTGCCAGCCAACTTATGGTTTAATTACCAATATAGGGAAAGCACACATGGAAGGTTTTGGAGGCGTTGAAGGGATAAAAAAAGGTAAAGGCGAATTGTATGATTATTTGCAAAACCATAATGGGATAGTTTTTTTAAATGGAGATAGTTTAGCATTAACAGAGATGGCTACCCAAAGAAGTTTTAAAGAAACTGTTTATTACGGCACAAGCAATTTGTGCAAAACAAGAGGAGAATTAACAGAAAATGATCCATATCTAAAATTAAAATGGACTAATGGTGAGAACAATTATGAAGTAGCTTCGCAGTTAACGGGAATATATAATTTCGAGAATATTTTAGCAGCGATAGCAATTGGTTTAAAGTTTGGGTTAAGTGCCCAAGAAATAAATAAAGGCGTAGAAAACTATGCACCTCAAAATAATAGATCTCAAATAATTAAAACTACAAAAAACACCGTAATTGGAGATTATTATAATGCAAATCCTAGTAGTATGGCACTTGCCGTAGAAAATATTAGCAGGTTAAACGCTCCAAAAAAGGTTTTAATCTTAGGTGAAATGTTTGAAGTTGGCGAAACAACTGCCGAAGAACATTTGATTATTTTACAAAAAGCATTATCATTTAATTTTGATCAGGTTATTTTAATTGGAGAAGAGTTTAAAAAACTAAGTTTAAATCCGGGTGCTTTATACTTTGAAAGTACAGCACTAGCTTATGACTATTTGAAAAAGCATCCTATAACAGATACTTTAGTTTTAGTAAAAGGTAGCCGTGTGATGAAATTAGAAAGTTTAATGGAATTGCTGTAATTGATATCCTCATCTCCTCGGTCTGTGTCCTCACAGACTGAGATAAAACAAACTCAACATCGGTCGGTATCTTCACTACTGTTACCACAAACAAAATCCACTTCGGTCGGTATCCTCACAGACCGAAATTACAAATCAAGGAATGGTTTGTGCGGAAACAGAGCAAGGTTGAAATTCTTTACTCATCCAATAAATTTGCATCAATACTTTTAGTAGCTTTTGCGCCTAATTTTCTAAGATTTTCAACTCTGCTAACTAAATTTCCGTTACCAACACTTAATTTGCTCATCGCATCTTGATACACTTTTTGCGATTTATCAATATGCTCCCCTACTTTTTGTAAATCGTTAACAAAACCTACAAACTTATCGTACAAAGCACCTGCTTTAGTGGCAATATCAATAGCGTTTTTGGTTTGCTGCTCTTGTTTCCAAATAGAAGCTACCGTTTTTAATGTTGCTAATAAAGTAGATGGTGTAACAATAACTACTTTTTTATCCCAAGCGTAATTAAACAATTCTTGGTCGTACTGTACGGCAATAGCAAAAGAAGATTCTATTGGCATAAATAACAACACAAATTCCGGCGAATTTATTTTGTACAAAGCTTGGTAATTTTTAGTCCCTAAACCTGTAACATGAGACTTAATAGCATTAATATGTTGTTTAATAAAAATAGCTTTTTCTTCATCAGTTTCTGCATTTACCAATCTTTCATAAGCAATTAAAGAAACTTTAGCGTCAATAACAATGTGTTTTTCATCAGGTAAAAAAACCACTACATCAGGTAATAACCTATTCCCATCATCAGAAATATAACTTCCTTGTTTACTATAATTTATTCCTTCAATTAGGCCAGAACCTTCCATTAGCTTATCCAAAACCATTTCGCCCCAATTACCTTGCTTTTTATTATCGCCTTTAAGGGCTTTGGTTAAATTTTGAGCTTCTTCGCTAATTTTTTTATTCAGCTCCATCATTTTGGTAATTTCGCCTTTCAAAACGTTCCGCTCGTCCGATTCGGCTTTATAAACTTTCTCAACCTTATCTTCAAAAGCTTTAATATTCTCTTTTAAAGGATTTAATAGTAAATCTAAATTAGTACGGTTAACCTGTGTAAACTCTGCGGATTTTTGTTTTAAAATTTCTGTAGCCATTAATTCAAAATCTTTAGAAAATTTTTCTTGTGTTTGAGCAATAAATTCTTGTTGCGCAACTAACTTTTCTTCTTGTGCTTTAGAACCTTCTTGATATTTTACTATCTGTTGTTTTTCGTAAGATACCTGCTCAATTAAATTAGCTTTCTCGGCTTCGAGCTTATTAATTCTTAATTGTAAATTATTTTCTATCGCTAGTTTTTCTTCCTTAACATTTAAGATTTGTTGCTGTGCAACGGCCAAATCTGTTATTAAGTTTTGGTATTCTGCTAAATCAACAGAAGCATTGTTGGCAGGCTTCTTCAAAAAAATAAAAACAGCAACAAATAAAATAATTACAGCAACAAATACAAAAGCTAATTCCATAAACAAAAGGTTAAAAATCTAAGAGCCTGTTTAGATTTGAATTTTAAGAATGGGTATGAATTATTTTTAAGTGAAACCAGGCAAATATTGTAGAGATAGCCGGAAGCTATTTCGAAAAATTTAACGAAGTTGGAGCCAAAAAGAAGCATAAACAAATTATGAGACAAATTTTAAACAGGCTGTAAATTAAGTAAATTTTAAAAGCTACAGAATAAGCCATCGCATTTAATGCTCATAACCTAAAAACAAATTTTAAAATAAGCTGTTTTTACATTGATGATTAAAGAAGAAAACTTATTGAGCATTGCCGATATAGACCGCATAATTGAAATGGCTTGGGAAGACAGAACTCCTTTTGAAGCGATTAAAATACAATTTGGATTAAGCGAAAAAGAAGTAATTGTTTTGATGCGAAATCAACTAAAACCTAGTAGTTGGCGGTTGTGGAGAGAAAGAGCGCAAAAGATTTCTCATAAACATGTAAAAAAAAGAACGTTAGACATGCTTACCTTTAAGTGCAAACAACAGCGAATTATTAGTTTTAACAAAATAAGTAAGCGATAGGTATTTAAATATCTATAATTACTAAAACTTATTCATCCAAATTCTTGTAAATTGGTTAAAACAAAAAACCTTTTTTAAAGTTGATATCAGTAATGAAACAGAAAGTAGCCGTTTTTAGAAAAGAACATTTTAATGCCGCACATAGGTTAAACAATCCGAATTGGACAGACGAAAAAAACAAAGCGTTTTTTGGAAAATGTAATAACCCAAATTTTCACGGACATAATTACGATTTAATTTTAAAAATTAGTGGTTTTGTTGATGAAGAGACAGGTTATTTATTGGATACAAAAGTTCTTTCGGATTTATTGAAAAAGCATGTAATAGAGAAATTTGACCATAAAAATTTAAATTTAGATACCCAAGAATTTAAAACACTAAATCCCTCAACAGAAAACATTGCTATGGTGATTTATGATATTATGAGACCATTAATATCTGCAGATTTAGATTTAAAAGTTACACTTTATGAAACTGAAAGAAACTATGTTGAATACCCAGCTTAATAATACAGTAGAAAATCTTTTAATAGATGCCATAGGCGATGAACATGTAGGTACATCTTATGATACCCCATTACGTGAGGATGCTTTTGATTTAGACGATGAAACTAAAATTGAAATGATAGAAAAACATTTCAAAAGCATTATGGATATTATGGGTTTAGATTTAACTGATGATAGCTTAAAAGGAACTCCAAAAAGAGTTGCAAAAATGTATATTAATGAAATTTTTAGCGGTTTAAACCCAGCTAATAAGCCTGATATTAAGCTTTTTGACAACAAGTACCAGTACAACCAAATGCTGGTAGAAAAAAACATCACCTTATTTAGCAATTGCGAGCATCATTTTGTGCCAATTATTGGAAAAGCACATGTTGCGTACATTAGCAGCGGTAAGGTTATTGGTTTATCAAAACTAAACCGTATTGTACAATATTATGCGCAACGCCCACAAGTACAAGAACGCTTAAACATACAAATAGCTAATGAATTAAAACGAGTTTTAGAAACCGAAGATGTTGCAGTAGTAATAGACGCAAGTCATTTATGTGTTTCATCAAGGGGGATAAAAGATACGCAAAGTTCAACCATTACGGCAGAGTATGGTGGTGCTTTTTTAAATCCTGATGTTAGAAACGAATTTCTTAAACATATCTCTTAATTATGAATTATTTAGTAGTAGGTGGTAGCTCAGGAATTGGCTTAGACTTGGTAAAGAAATTGGTAGCAGAAGGTCATCAAGTATGGTCGGCCTCTCGCCAAAGAGGAGAAATACCAGAACAAGTAAACTATATAGAGTTAGATGTTTTAAATGATTTTGATAAACTGAAATACGATTTGCCCGACGTTTTAGACGGTTTAGCTTATTGTCCAGGAACCATCAATTTAAAACCATTTATGCGTTTAACAGAGTCAGATTTTATAACCGATTTTAACGTAAATGTTTTGGGTGCTGTTAAAGCCATTCAAGCTAGTTTTAATGCTTTAAAAAAATCTGAAAGTGCTTCAATATTATTGTTTAGCACAGTAGCTGTACAAACAGGGATGAGTTTTCATGCCAGCATAGCAGCATCAAAAGGTGCTTTAGAAGGTTTAACAAAATCTTTAGCTGCAGAGTTTGCAACAAGCAAAATTCGTGTAAATGCAATTGCTCCTTCTTTAACAGATACACCTTTGGCACATGCTTTAATTTCTACCCCAGAAAAAAAAGAAGCTTCTGGCAAAAGACACCCTTTAGGTAGAATTGGTACATCTAAAGAACTTTCAGAAGCTGCATTTTTCTTACTTTCGTCTAACAGTTCTTGGATAACCGGACAAATTTTAGGTATAGATGGTGGAATGTCTGCTATTAAAAGTTTTTAAATGTTAGAATTTAACTCTGCAGATATAACGGCGATGGATAAAGGTTTCAGAACTACATTTATTAATAGTATTTCTGGTTTTAAAAGTTTACAATTGGTAGGAACCTCCAATGATAGTGGAGAAACTAATTTGGCCATTTTTAATTCAATTTTCCATGTTGGGGCAAACTCACCTTATATTGGTTTAGTAGTTAGGCCAAAAGGTAGTGAGCATGAGACCATGTTTAACATTTTACAAACAAAAAATTATACATTAAACAATGTTATATCAAATTGTTTTGTAAATGCCCACCAAACAAGCGCAAGGTATTTAGCAGGGCAATCAGAATTTGATGCTTGTGGTTTTACCGAAGAATATATTGATGGTTTTAGCGCTCCATTTGTAAAAGAGGCAAATATTAAAATTGGTTTAGAATTTAAAGAATATTTACCATTCTTATTAAATAAAACTAAAATTGTAATTGGGGAGGTAAAGCATATTTTAATTGACGGTGAATTATTAAGTGAAGATGGATTTGTAGATTTGCATAAAGCCGAATCTGTCACATCTTCTGGTTTAGACGCTTATTATACTACTCATTTTTTAGGAAGGCTTTCTTATGCCAAACCAGAAAAACAACCAGAGTTTTTGAACGTTAATAAAGAAAATAAATAATTAGGTAGTTAAGGCGGGGTATTTGCAACAATCTTTTTGTAGTTCTTGAACTCCGCTCAGAATCATAATAAAAAAGATTTTCGGTACTTTTCCTAACTCAAAATAAAAAATAAATCAAATGGCTACAAAACAAAAAATAGAAACCGCTTACATTGATTATGTTTTAACGGAAGGTAAAAAACCAACATCGGTTTTTGCTTTTGCAAAAAAAAACAAATTTGCCGAAGAAGAATTCTACAAACATTTTGGTTCTTTTGAAGCTATTGATGCCGCAATTTGGACATCCCTATTTACACAAACTATTAATGAAGTAAAAGCCCAAGAAATTTGGGATACGTACAGCGTTAGAGAAAAAGCACTTTCATTTTATTATTCATTTTTTGAACTTTTAAAATCAAAAAGAAGCTTTGTAAACTACAGCATGGCGCAATTTAAAAAAGGAATTCATACGCCAGTACAACTAAAAGAAAGCAAAGAAACATTTGAAGAATTTAGCACCGCCCTAATTAACGAAGGTTTAGAAACTGGTGAAATAAATGAAAGAAAATTTGTAACCGCTAAATACAAAGATGCTTTGTGGCTACAATTGGCTTTTTTACTTAACTTTTGGCTTAAAGATTTTTCTGCCGGGTTTGAAAAAACTGATGAAGCAATTGAAAAAGGTGTTAATGTAACTTTTGATTTATTCCAGCGAAGCCCAATTGATAATTTATTAGACTATGGTAAATTCTTAGCACAAAACGCGGGCTTTAAAATGGGATTTTGATTAAGTATTAAGTATTGAGTATTGCGATATGAGTATTGAGTTTCGAGATTTTTGAATTAATTACAAAAATTTTTACTCTTATAATCATTTTAAAGAACGACATTGTATCTCAATATTCTTATTAATTCTGCAAATCATTCTCATATATAAATACTCACATCTCAGTACTAAATTTATAAAATGAAAGAACAAAACAGTATTCCAGCAAGTAAAGTAGCCCGTTCTGCAAAGTTTGTGGGTACTGGTATCAAAATAGGTGGCAATTACATCAAACATTATTCTAAAAAAATATTTAATCCGGATTTAACCAGAGACGAATTAAATGAGGATAATGCTAATGATATATATAGCTCTTTAAGTGAATTAAAAGGTAGTGCATTAAAAGTGGCGCAAATGCTAAGTATGGATAAAAACATACTTCCAAAAGCTTATGTAGATAAATTTTCACTTTCGCAGTATAATGCGCCTCCATTGAGTGGCCCGCTTATTATGCAAACTTTCAAAAAAAATTTCGGTAGCACCCCTGATAAAATTTTCGATAAATTCGATTTAAAATCAACCAATGCTGCTTCAATTGGTCAAGTTCACAGGGCAGAGTTAAAAGGCAAAAAACTAGCTGTGAAAATTCAATATCCTGGAGTTGGTGGTTCTATTTCATCAGATCTTAAAATGGTTAAACCTTTTGCATTTAGGTTATTAGGGATGAGCGAAAAAGAGTTGGCAGTTTACATGAGAGAGGTTGAAGAGCGCTTATTAGAAGAAACAGATTATGAATTAGAAGTTGAAAATTCTTTAAAAATATCTGCTGCTTGCGTTCATATTCCAAACTTAGTTTTCCCTACTTATTACCCCGAACTTTCTGGACCTAAAATTATAACCATGAGTTGGTTAGAAGGGATGCACTTAAAAGAATTTTTAGCTACAAACCCAACTCAGGAAGTTAGAAACACTATTGGACAAGCTTTATGGGATTTCTATAACTTTCAGCAACATGAGTTAAGGGCAGTACACGCAGACCCTCATCCTGGAAACTTCTTAATTACACCAGATAATAAATTAGGAATAATAGATTTTGGCTGTATAAAAGAACTTCCAGATAGTTTTTATTACCCTTTTTTCGCTACTACATCAACAAATTTATTGAATAATAGAGAAGAAACCATTAAAGCTTTTAGAGCTTTAGAAATGATTTTACCAAAAGATAATGAAGCACAAATTGAATTTTATTATCAAACCTATAAAGAAATGATTGCCTTGTTTGCACAACCTTATACCCAAGGAGAATTTGACTTTAGCAAACCAGAATTTTTTGATTCTTTATACGGTTTTGGAGAGAAAATAGCCAAAATGCCTGAGTTTAAACAAGCCAGAGGTGTTAAACATTTTATTTATGTAAACCGCACAAATTTTGGTTTATATAATATTTTAAATGATTTAGGTGCTACAGTTAAAACAGATACTTACAAACCTCATTTAAAAGATACATTTTAATTTTACTACCTCAATTTCAAATTTAATTGAGGTAGTAAATATATTATTTTCTCTGTATTCCGTAAGTGTCTATTAAATAAACTAAACTTGTCATAGCTGCGGCTCCTAATTCTAATTCTCTTTCATTTACGTTTTCAAAAACATCGTTAGGTGTATGATGAATATCAAAATAACGCTGCGAATCTGGCCTGAAACCTATTAAAACAGCAGTATTTAGTTTTTGAAGGTGAGCAACATCACTTCCGCTACCACCTTTTACTAATTTATCTATTAAATAAGGCGACAATAAATTTTTCCAGTTCTCATTAATGTATTTTAAACCATCATTAGAAATATCCTGAAAAGTAAAACCACGTGGTGTAAATCCCCCACCGTCTGACTCAATAGCTGCCACATGAATTTCTTTGTTAGTCATGGCCAATTCAGCATATTTTGCACCTCCATTACCTCCTATTTCTTCATCCATAAACATTACTGCTCTTATGCTGTGTTTCGGTTTCATGTTCAATGCTTTATAAATTCTTAAAACTTCTAAACCTTGTACAACTCCAGTACCGTCATCATGCGCTCCTTCTGCTAAATCCCAAGAATCTAAATGGCCTCCAACAGTTATAAATTCGTTTGGTTTTTGTGAACCTATAATTTCGCCTACCACGTTGTACGATTTTACGTTTGGAAAAAGTTCACAATTTTGTTTAAAGTAAAATTCTATTTCTGGGAATTTTTTAAGTTTTAATAAACTACTTAATTTGTTAGCTGCTTTTGTTGAAATTGCCGCAGCAGCTACTTTAGGCTCGCCATCTATAAACCTAGTTGTTCCGGTATGCGGATAATCGTCTATACTTTCTGTTAAAGATCTTACAATCACACCAACTGCACCTAATTTAGCTGCTAAAGCTGGGCCTGCAAATCTTTGATCGCCAGCGGCACTGTAAGCTTTGCCTGTCTCTATAAAACGAGGATCAAATGGACGGTTAAAAAAAACTATTTTTCCGCTTACCATTTTTGAACCTAACTGTTCTAACTCTGCCAAGCTTTTTACTTCAATTACTTTAGCCTTAATGCCTTCTTTTGGTGTTGCAGGCGACATTCCCAAAGCACAAATTGGTACATCAATAATTTCTTTACCATTTATAATTTTACCAACTTCTTTATCTCCACGCACCCAATTTGGCACCATGCACTCCTGCAAAAAAACTTTATCAAAACCATACTTTTCCATTAAACTTTTGCCCCAGTCAACAGATTTTTGTGCATTTGCAGAACCGCTTATTCTTGGTCCAATTTGTTTACATAAATACCTTAAATTTTCATAACATTCTCCATTTACCAACGCCTCATCGTATATTTTCCTAAGCATTAAAGAATCTTGGGCTCTTGCACCAACATTAATAAAGAGTAAAAAAGAGAAAGCAATTTTTAATATTTTCATTGTTTTATGTTTTTGAATAAATGTACTATTATTTAACTAATGCTAATTGCAAATCGCCATTCAAAAAGTTTATTTGCTAAAAGATTTTGATATCGATGTTAAGATATTTTATTCAGCATGATACCAGTCTCTGATTTTAGTAATACTTTTTGCAAAACTGAATGTTCGGGGTTTTGCAAATCAGGGTCTTCCTCAAATATTTGAATCACTGTTTTTCTAGCTTCAGCCAAAATATTTTGATCTACTGTTAAATCTGCAATTTTAAGTTCCATTAAACCGCTTTGTTGTTTCCCTTCAATATTACCTGGCCCACGTAATTGTAAGTCAATTTCAGCAATTTCAAAACCGTCGTTAGTTTTAACCATGGTATCCAACCTCACTCTTCCATCTTTACTTAGTTTTTCGCCAGACATTAAAATACAATAAGACTGTTCTGCACCACGCCCTACTCTACCCCTTAATTGGTGTAACTGGGATAGTCCAAATCTTTCAGCATTTTCAATAATCATTACAGATGCATTTGGAACATTTACACCAACCTCAATTACCGTAGTTGCAACCATAATTTGCGTTTCTCCCTTTACAAAACGTTGCATTTCAAATTCTTTTTCGGCAGCTTTTAATTGCCCATGAACGATGCTTATTCTATAATCTGGCAAAGGAAACTCTCGGCTCATGGTATCTACACCATCCATTAAATTTTTTAAATCTAATTTTGCACTTTCTTGTATTAACGGATACACAATATAAACTTGCCGTCCTTTTGCAATCTCCTGTTTCATAAAACCAAACATTCTTAAACGTTGGTTTTCATATAAATGGCGAGTTTCAATTGGTTTCCTACCGGCAGGTAACTCATCTATTAAAGAAACATCTAAATCACCATACAAAGTCATAGCTAAAGTACGCGGAATAGGTGTGGCCGTCATTACCAAAATGTGCGGTGGCACTATATTTTTACGCCAAAGCTTGGCTCTTTGCTCAACCCCAAAACGATGCTGCTCATCAATTACTGCAAAACCTAAATTTTTAAACTTTACTGGGTCTTCAATTAAAGCATGCGTACCAATCAAAATAGATAGTTTACCATTTTCTAATTCATCGGCAATAATTTTTCTATCTTTCTTTTTAGACGAGCCAGTTAACAAAGCTATAGAAACAAAATCGTCACTCAGCAATCCTTTTAAAGAGTGGTAATGCTGTGTGGCTAATATTTCGGTTGGAGCCATTAAACAAGCTTGAAAACCATTATCAACTGCTAAAAGCATCGTCATTAAAGCTACAACAGTTTTACCCGAACCAACATCGCCCTGCACCAATCTATTCATTTGAATACCTTTTTGGGTATCCTGCCTTATTTCTTTAATTACCCTTTTTTGGGCATTTGTTAATTTAAATGGAAGTAAATTCTCATAAAAATAAGTGAATTTTTCCCCAACATTTTCAAAGATATTTCCTTTAAATTTTTGAGTTCTAATTAGTTTAGATTTTAGCATTCTAAACTGTATTAAAAATAATTCTTCAAACTTTAGCGTGTTTTGCGCAATTAAAAGTTCTTGAGTGCTGGATGGAAAGTGAAGGTTATTAATTGCTTTTTTACGAGCTATTAGTTTATATTTTTCTTGAATATGGTGAGGTAAAATTTCTTCAATTTCTGAGACACAGCTATCTAAAGCATTGGCCATTAACTTTTGTATGCCTTTAGAGTCTAGGTTAAATTGTTTTAATTTTTCTGTTGATGAGTAAACAGGTTGCAATTTTAAATTGCCTCTACTTATTGTTTTATTACTGTAGAGTTCAATTTCAGGGTGTGCCATTTGAGCTTTCCCATTAAAAAAAGTAACCTTCCCGAAAATAACATAAGCTTGATTTATCTCTAAGTATTTTTGTACCCATGTTATTCCTTGGAACCAAACCAATTCTATTTCGCCGGTATCATCTATTGCTTGTGCAACCAAACGTTTAGTTCGCTTTTCGCCAATAATTTCAAAAGTTTTTAGCCTAACGAGTATCTGTAAATAAGGTAAATCTTGATTAATTTCTCTTATCTTATAATATTGGGTTCTATCAATATATCTAAATGGATAATACGTAATTAAATCTCCATAAGTAAAAAGACCTATTTCCTTTTTAAGAATTTCTGCTCTTTGCGGACCTACACCTTTTAAATAGGCAATTGGAGTATTTAAAACACTGCTGAACATAAATAAATCAAATCTGCTTTAACATTCTTTTTTGATTTAATTTAAAGAAGCTGTCTTTTATAATCTTAAGATTGAAGATAATTACGGCAAAAACCAACAAGCCATAAGCTAGTACTTGATTTGCTTTTATCCCCTCGTTAAAATAAAAAAAAGCTATGCTAAAAGCAACAACTGGGTTTATGTAAATTAAAATCCCAACTGTTGATGAAGGTAATACACTAAGTGCGTATAAACTTAATAGTAGCGGAATAATTGTAAAAACAACTGAAATTATAAGTATATCTATCCAGAAGTTAATATCATTAGGTATAGGTTGAGGGAAAATAAAAAATAGTGGTAAAACTAAACCTAAAGCAATCACTAGTTGAAAACCCAACATATTTATTTTACTGATATTTTGTATTATTCTTTGAATAATTAAAAAGAAAGCATAAAATGCTGCGGTTGTAACAGACCACATTACATCCATAAAAGAACCGGTGGCTAATATAAAAATTGAAACTATGGCTAATGCTATACCAATAATTTTAAATCTGCTTAGCTCCTCTTTTAATATTACAAAACCACCTAAAGCAGTAATTAAAGGACAAACCATATAAGCAAATGCAGCCGATTTGAGGTTTACGTTATTTACTACATAAATAAAAGTAAACCAATTTAAAGTGATAAAAACACCTGATAGTAGAATTAATCCGTACAACTTGTAAGCATCTTTGCCATTTGTAGAAGCTATTTCTTTAACGTCAGCACTTAATTTTTTAGAGTTTACAATTAATATATATAACCAGCAGATTACAAAAGAGACGAAAATTCTATAATATAAAATTTGTTCTGCTGGGTATTCTTTTAAAAACCTAAACGCAATAGAGATAAATCCCCATATTACATTAGCTAATAAGGCAGATGATAAAGCTAGTGCCTTTTTATTCATCAAAATTTTACCGCTATTGCAGAAATTTCTACGTTAACGTTTTTAGGCAATGTTTTTACTGCAACCGTTTCCCTAGCGGGAAAATTATCAACAAAATACTTTCCATAAACTTCATTTACCTTCGCAAATAAACTCATATCACTCAAAAAAATGGAGGTTTTAACAATGTTTTCAAAATCTAAATCAGCAGCATTTAAAACCGCTTTTAAATTCCTCATCACTTGTGTTGTTTCTTCTTCAATGGTGCTATCTAATAATTCTCCCGTAGCAGCGTCTAAAGCAATTTGCCCAGATACATACAAAGTATCTTTAACCATTATGGCTTGATTGTATGGTCCAATTGGGGCTGGAGCATTTTTAGTATTTATAACTCTTTTCATTTATTTACTTAATAAAAATATATCAATCACTTTCCAAATAATACCAAGCAAAAAAACAATAATCACGAATTTATTGATCCAATGCATTGCTCTAATATTGAAATTTGTTGGTCTGTTTGGATCTTTCTTTCTAAAAAAATACATACACAAATTTATAAATAAAAAAAGGGAGTTCTTACATAAGAACTCCCTTTTAAAGATTAAAAAATTAATCTAATTATTTTTGTCTGAACTCAACACGACGGTTAGCTACACGACCTTCTTCTGTTGCATTAGAAGCAATTGGACGAGATTCGCCATATCCTGTTGTTGAAATGTTTTTAGCATCAACACCAGAGTTAACTAAGTAAGTTTTAACAGCGTTAGCTCTATCTAAAGATAATTGAATATTATATTCTTCAGTTCCTTCAGCAGAAGCATGACCGTCTAATTGTAATCCTTTAGATTTATCAGCTCTTAACATTGAAGATACACCATCTAAAGTTGCATAAGAAGAAGTTCTTAAAACAGAAGAGTTGTACTCGAACTGGATGTTGTTAACACCAGCCATTGTAGCTGAACCCATTTCTGGACAACCGTTTAATTCTGCAGTTCCTTTTTCTGTTGGACATTTATCTTTCCAATCTGGAATACCATCACCATCTGTATCTAATTCACAACCTGCACCATCAACTTTAGCACCTGCTGGTGTGTTTGGACATTTGTCTAAATGATCAGCAACACCGTCACCGTCAGTATCTTTTTTCAAATCAGAAACTGCTTGTTCTACGTTAGTAACGCGACCTTTTAATGCTTCAACTTCTTGACGTAAAGATGGATCTTTTAATTCATCATACATCATAGCAACTGGATTAACCCAATTTAAATCTGGTTTAGATTTAGAACCTAGAGAAAATTCTAATCCAGCTCTAACAACTGAGAATTTATCTTTAGAAGTTCCACCAGCATAAACACCGTCAAAATTATCACCATCAATAAATTTAGCATCATAACCTAAATCTAAAGCAATTCTGTCAGATAATTTAAATTTAACACCTACTCCTACTGGAATGTAAGCCTGTCTGATATAATCATTATTATCACCTGGAGAACCGAAATTTCCTTTTTGATCACCGCCCGGAGCTGGAGTACCATCACCGTCTGCGTATGTTGTGTATAAAACTGGATTAAATGCAATTAAACCGTAACCAACACTTGCGTAAAAGTTAACTGCATTAGCTCTGTTTAAAAAATCAATAGTAGCAACATTAAAAACACCGCTTAAATTAACATCATATTGAACTTGAGTTTTAGCAGTACTTAAAGGAGTTCCATTTGCAGGACCAAAACTCTGAGCCAATGTAGGAACACCTTTATTATAAGCTAAAACACTTCCTCTAGAAAGATTACCTTGTAAGCCAAATACATGACCTAGTTGTTTTCTAAGAGAAAGACCATAATAAGCTCCTAAAGTGTATTCGCCAAAACCAACATTTTTATTAAAATCGTTAGTTCCACCAGTAATTACTGAAGGGATAGATGCACCACCATAAACACCAAGTGTCCAAGTACGGTACTGTCCTCTTCCACCAAACATCTTGGCAGAACTTGAAGTAGTTGGTGTTGTCTCTTGAGCACCAGCCGAAACAGCGAATGCAGTAGCTAGAGACAAAGCAACTGTTTTTTTAATTGTAGAATAATTCATCATTTTTTTTTTAAGGTTAAACAATTTTTAATTGTATAATTTTTTGTAAAATTAATTTTAAGTTTGATTTTAGCATTTATTCAAAATCTGTTCCAAATATTTAATTTGCGACAAAAATAATCATAAAAGCTTAACAATCTCTAATTATTTTAAATATTTGTATGAAGTATCAAATAGTAGAACCAAAATTACACATTAAAAACAGGGCAAATTTTTCTATAAAGCTTAAAAAACATTCTTTAACCTTAATAAATGCAAATGATGAATTTCCAAGAAGTGGAGACCAGGCCTTTAACTTTAAACAGAATCCAGACTTATTTTATTTAACCGGGATTGATCAAGAGCAAACAATTTTACTGCTTTTTCCTGATTGCCCCAACCCTTTATACCGCGAAGTCCTGTTTTTAAGACAAACCAACGAACTTATTGCCGTATGGGAAGGTCATAAATACACAAAAGAAAGAGCTAAAGAAATATCTGGAATAGAAACTGTTTTATGGCTTGAAGAATTTTGGCCAATTATGTCTTCAATTGTAAATTATGCAACTACTATATATCTGAATACCAACGAAAACGACAGATATGCTCATACTGTTGCCTACAGAGATATAAGGTTTATTGAAGAGATAAAAGCCAAATATCCTTTACACCAATATGAAAGAGCTGCTGTAATTTTTAGAGGATTAAGACCTATAAAATCTGATAGTGAACTAAAATATATACAGAAAGCTTGTGATATTACCAATGACGCATTTAGAAGAATACTTAAATTTATTAAACCAGAAGTAGCAGAATATGAAATAGAAGCTGAAATTATTCATGAGTTTATTAAACAACAAGCTACTGGGCATGCTTATTCTCCTATTATTGCATCGGGCAAAAATGCTTGCATACTTCACTATAACGATAATAACCAGATTTGTAAGAATGGAGAAGTAATATTATTTGATTTTGGAGCAGAATATGGAAACTACAATGCTGATTTAAGTAGAAGTGTACCTGTAAGTGGCAAGTTTACCAAAAGACAAAAAGATGTTTATAATAGTGTACACCATGTAATGAAAGAAGCGACAAAAATGCTAGTTGCTGGAACCATTTGGAATGAATACCACGAAGAAGTGGGAAAAATAATGACTAGCGAATTAATAAAACTGAATTTATTAGATAAACATGATGTTGCCAAACAAAATCCTAATATGCCCGCATATAAAAAGTACTTTATGCATGGCACTTCGCATCATTTAGGTTTAGATGTGCATGATTTTGCAAGCAGATACGAACCATTTGCTATTGGGAACGTATTAACTTGTGAGCCAGGAATTTACATACCGGCAGAAAATTTAGGGATTAGGCTAGAGAATGATATATATATAAGTGAGAAAGGCCCAGTTGATTTAATGGAAAAAATCCCAATTGATGCTGATGAAATTGAGGAACTTATGAATGCTTAAATTTTTCTATGAATTGATACAAATTAAAATCAGCTAATTTTAAAGCTTCAGCAATATCTTGTTGGAGCTTTTCTTTTTTAATACCAGCCATTCTTTCATTTTGTATCAAATGCCAAGCTTTTTCTGATAATAAATAAGCCTTGTTTTTATTGGTGTTTAGTGTGTTTTGTTTTTTAATAAAGTCTAAAACGCTTGTTATGTTTTCACCTTTTGAAGCAACAGTTGCTATTACAGGAATTTTATACGTCTTATCATTTGTCATCTTCTTTAGTTGATTAATAAACTCATCGGCTCCTTCCCTGTCAGCTTTGTTTACCACAAATAAATCTGCAATTTCCATTAACCCAGATTTTATACTTTGTATTTCGTCGCCAGATTGAGGCACCAAAACAACTATTGATAAATCTGCTAAACCGGCAACTTCAACTTCAGATTGCCCTACACCTACTGTTTCTACAAAAATATAATCAAAATTTGATGCTCTTAAAACATCAACCATTTCAATGGTTTTAGCAGACAAGCCTCCTAAAGAACCTCGGGTACCTATTGACCGTATAAAAACATTTTTGTTAATAAAATGTTCGCTCATCCTTATTCTATCACCCAAAAGGGAACCTTTGTTAAAAGGAGAAGTAGGGTCAACAGCTAAAATGGCAACTTTATTTTTAGCAGCAACTAAGCCTAACAGTGCATTTACCAAGGTACTTTTACCTGCTCCGGGAGGGCCGGTTATACCAATTACTGGAGTTTCTCTAAAAACTAACGATTTCAGAATATCATCGGCACCTGCCAAATTATTTTCAACTACAGTTAAAGTTCTTGCTAAAGATTTCAAATCGCCAGTAATTAGTCCATTTAATAATTTTGTGTTTTGTAGCATTAATTTAACTTTACTTCGTCAGCACAGTAAAAATATAGTTTTATATGCCCAAGTTTGAACATTTTTTAAAAAATTACTTTTTTACTGAAAAAACTTTTTTTTCAATCTGTTTAATATTTGTATTTGGCTTGTTTTTCTCAAGAGCTATCCTTTCCATAAGTGCGGTCATACTTTTTATATTTTCTATAACTCAATATTTTTTAAATCCCACAAAAATCAAAATAAGGGCTGTCTATTTTCTTTTCCCTTTGCTTTATTTAGCTTATATTATTAGTGGTTTTTATACCGATGATTTTTCACAATGGAGAGTACATCTAATTAAAAATAGCGTCTTTTTAATTATTCCAATAGCGTTTTTATTTTCAAAAGAGATAAATACTAAGGCCTTAAACCAACTTGCCTTATGGTTTATTATCTGCTGCTTTGTCTGTTTAAATGTAAATACAATTGAGGTTCTCCTAAACTACGATCAATTTTTAATTGATGTAAAAGACAGTAAAAACATAGAAGCTATAATAGGCCCAAAACATACAGAATTAGGTTTACTGATTGTAATATCCTTTGTGTTATTATTCTACCTTTATTGTATAGAAAAGATTAAAAGAAATAGACTTATTTTCTTGTTTTTGATGTTTATCATATTCTTTGAAATTCATTTAATAGCTTATAGATTCTCCATCTTAAATATTTATTTACTCATTATCATATACTGTTTCAAAGAATTTTTTATTCGCAAAAAGTTTAAATATTTCCTTGGTATTTTGGTGTTGATAGGAGTAATTATTTTAGGAATTAACACCATACCATCGGTAGAAAAAAGATTGCAAAATTCTATTATAGACTTAAAAAGCATTACTGAAAATGAAAACCCAAATTATCAATCGGTAGGGCAAAGATGGGCAGCTGTAAAATGTGCTTTTGAAGTTATAAAAGCGCATCCAATTTTAGGCGTTAGCCCAGCAGACGCAAAGTTTGAAATGCAAAAACAATATGAAAAGAATTCTTATTTGCTAATTCCAGAAAATAGAATTTTTATACACAACCAGTTTATTTACCTGGTATTAAGTTTTGGTATTCCTTTTAGCTTATTATTTATTTTATTTTTAACCTTAGAGATTTATAAAAAAATCAAAACAAACGCATTATTTATTTGGCTTATCATTCCTTTTGTTTTTCACATGATGTTAGAAAACACATTAGAAAGACAAATTACCATTAACACTTTTGTTTTTTTATTTTTCATGGTGAATGCCATTAAGCAAAAACCTCATCAATTAATTTAAAGACGAATAATCTATAAAAAATTTAAAAGGCTACTAAAGTAAACATGATTGTTAAAACAGTAAAAAACAGATTTTCTTACCGCTAACACTCCATAAATATTTAGAAAGGTTTTTAGGTAAATAAAACTACTATTATTTTTTGGGCTAAAACATCAACAACAATCTTTCATTCAAAAAAGACAAATTAGTAAAACTCAATTTTATTAAAAAATTCTTGTTTAATTGATTTAACATATATTTGATGTTTTATAATTTAAGATGAAAACCTATTTCAGATTACTTTCTTTTGCAAAACCAATAGGTAGGTTTGCTACCCCCTATTTTATATTCACGCTGTTATATGCAATTTTCAATACAGTAGTATTTTCTTTATTGATGCCAATTTTGGATGTGTTATTTAAACAACAGCCAGATAAAGTTGCGGAGAACTCCGATAATGTTCTTGAGTTTAACTGGTCTCTTGAATATTTTCCAGATCTTTTTAATTATCATGTAAATGAATATATAATTACAAATGGACCGAAAGGCGCATTAATGTTTGTAGCAGTTTCTTTAATTATTTGTATGTTTTTGAGTAATATTTTCAGGTATCTTTCTCAAAGAATTATGGAAAATCTGAGGATTTACACGCTTTATAATCTTAGAAAATCGGTGTTTGAATCTGTCACGCGTTTACATTTACATTTCTTTAATAGCGAGAGAAAAGGAGATATCATTTCAAAAATAACTTCAGACGTTCAGGTGGTTCAGTTTTCGGTGACCAACACTTTACAAGTAATCATTAGAGAGCCTTTATTAATTATTGGTTATCTATATTTATTGTTTAGTATATCTGCACAGCTTACTTTATTTACGCTTTTATTATTACCTGTAACTGGTTTTGTAATTGGCCGCATTGTAAAGAGTTTAAAAGCGCAGGCAACTGCTTCGCAAACATCTTTTGGCGTAATGGTTAGTTATGTTGATGAAGCCATTAGCGGAATGCGTATTGTAAAAGCATTTAATGCCTTACCTTATATTCAAAATAAATTTAATACAGAAAACCTCAATTACTCTAATATTAATAGAGCAATGGCTCGCAGACAACAGTTAGCTTCGCCCACATCTGAATTTTTAGGAGTTTTAACCTTATCTGGTATTTTAATTTATGGTGGTTCTTTAGTTTTAGATAAAAATGCAAGTATAACCGCAGCCGGATTTATCACATATATTGGTGCATTTTCTCAATTATTACGCCCTGCTAAAGCTATTTCAGATTCTTTTAGTAATATAAACCAAGGGCTTGCAGCTGGTGACAGGGTTTTAAGTTTAATTGATACTCCCTCACAAATTAATGATAGCAAAAACCCATCAAAAGTTGCTGCTTTTAAACATGAAATTACTTTCAAAAATGTAGATTTTTTTTATGGTGAAAAACAGATTTTAAACTCGTTAAACCTAACCTTACCAAAAGGAAAAACAATTGCTTTGGTTGGTCCATCTGGTGGAGGAAAATCAACTTTATTAGATTTAATCCCAAGATTTTCTGACCCTGCCTCAGGATCTATATTTTTAGACGATGTTGATATCAAAACAATATCTCAGCAATCTTTAAGAGATTTAATGGGAATTGTTAACCAAGAATCTATTCTTTTTAACGATACCATTTATAATAATATAGTTTTTGGAAGAGAAGGCTTTAGCCAAACTGATGTGGAAGCTGCTGCGAAAATTGCCAATGCACATGAATTTATAGTTAAATCTGATGAAGGTTACGAAACTAACATTGGAGACAGAGGGATTAAATTATCGGGCGGACAAAAACAAAGAATTTGTATAGCAAGAGCCGTTTTAGGCAATCCTCCTATTATGCTTTTAGACGAAGCAACATCTGCATTAGATACCGAATCTGAAAAATTAGTGCAAGAAGCTATTGATCATTTAATGGAAAACCGCACAACCATTGTTATTGCACACCGGTTAAGTACCATTAAAAATGCTGATTTAATTGTAGTTTTAGAAAATGGCAGTATTGTAGAAACAGGAAAACATCAAGAATTAGTTGAAAAAGGCGGTTTGTACCAAAAACTGATTTCTATGCAGAGTTTTGAAAAGTAATAAATCTATAAGTAAACCTTTTTTAGATTTATAATATTTTTAAGTAAAAGTTTACCTTAGACGAATATGAAAAACGAATTTAAGATTAAAAGCATTTGGAAAGAAAGAGGATTTAGTTTTTTAATTAAAACAATTTACTATAGGGTATTCAGAAAGCAAATAAAGAATATCAATTATTTAACAAACTTGTTTAGTTCAAAGTCTGGTTTAGAAGTTGGAGGACCTAGTCGTACTTTTCAAGATAAAAGGTTTATCCCTATATATGGATTTTTAGAGAATTTGGATGGATGTAATTTTTCAAACAAAACAATTTGGGAAGGGGAAATCAAGAATGGAATGCAGTATAATTATTATAGGAATAAGACTGGATTTCAATATATTTCTGAAGCAACAGACTTGAGTTTGGTTGAAAGTTCAAAATATGATTTTATAATTTCTTGTAATTGTTTAGAGCATGTTGCAAATCCTTTTAAAGCATTAGAGGAGTGGCTGAGAGTAGTTAAAAGTGGAGGATTAATACTTATTTTATTACCAAATAAAAAGCATTGTTTTGACCATAAAAGACCCGTTACAGAGTTTGCTCATTTAATGGAGGATTTTAAAAATAACACAACAGAAGATGATTTGACGCATTTGGATGAAATTTTAGAGCTACACGATTTAGAAATGGATAAACCAGCTGGAAATTTAGAGCAATTTAAGAAAAGATCAATGAGCAATTTTGAAAACAGGGCACTTCATCACCACGTTTTTAGTATTAATCTCCTAAAAGAAATATTTAGTTACTTTAAAATAGATGTTCTTTTAACTGATGAAGAACAAGATCTTGTTATTTTGGGTAGGAAATTTTAATTTCAAATCTCGTTAAATATTGCACTAAATATGACTTAATGGACAAAAAGCCGTTTATTTATTTTGAGGTGTTTGAGCTTTAGGCTGTAGGTTAAATAGAGTATGCTGAATTAGGAAATTTCAAGAATAGGCGATAAAAGAATATTCTTGATCTTCGCTTAAAAATAAGTTTAAGAAAAGCTGTTTAAAAATACTGTCTGATTTAAATTTTATTTAACTATTTAAACTTAGGAATTGCACTAACTATAAACTTTGGCGCTTTTCTATGCAGCGTATTTTGTTCAAAAGCATAAGCAATTTTAATTATTTCTTCTTCCTGATAGGCATCGGCAATAAAAGAAATCCCAACCGGTAATTCATGTAACATGCCCATAGGTAAAGTAATATGGGGATAACCTGCTGTGGCTGCTGGTCCAGAAAAAGAAAAACCCGTACCATAATCGCCATTGATAACATCTATACATCCCGATGCTCCATTTGAAATACCACATATAGCATCTAAGTTATTTTCTTTTAGCATATCAGAGATTATCTTTCTTGACATTGTAGATTTTTCCACAGCTTCTAGGTAAGTTTTATCTGCTAAATCACCTTTTAAGTTGCTGCTAATTAAAGTTTCTTGTTTAAAATAAGGCATTGCCGTTTCCTTGTGCTCATTATTAAAAGCAATAACATCTGCCAAGGTTTTAACTTTTGCGTTGGCTTTTGCCAAATAATTATTTACCCCGTCTTTAAATTCGTATTGTAAAACCTCAAACTCACTATCGCCCGTGGCAGCATTAATTTTACTATTTAAATCTACTTCTACAATGGTAGCTCCAAGTTCTTTTATTTTCTCTAAGGCTTCTTTAAATATGGCAATAACATCTTCATTCCTTCTTTTGAAAAAGGATTTTTCTACACCAATTCTTCTCCCTTTTAAACCATCTTTAGATAAATTTAAGGTATAATCTGTTTTAACTTTTCCTTTACTTTCTAAAGTGATAGCGTCTTGAGCATCAACACCGGCCAAAATCCCTAAAAATATAGCCGCATCTTTTACGGTGCGTCCCATTGGCCCTGCTGTATCTTGTGTTGCCGAAATTGGAATAATTCCACTTCTGCTTAATAAACCTACTGTTGGTTTTATACCTACTAAACCGTTTATAGAAGAAGGTGAGATAATAGAACCATCGGTTTCTGTACCTATTCCTATTGCACAAAAATTTGCTGCTACTGCCGCTCCTGTTCCTGCGCTTGAACCAGATGGATTTCTATCTAAAATATAAGGCATACGTGTTTGGCCTCCGCGGCTACTCCAGCCACTTGTACTTCTTGTTGATCTAAAATTTGCCCATTCGCTTAAGTTAGTTTTACCTAATAAAACTGCACCTGCTTCGCGTAATTTTTCAACTATAAAAGCATCCTCTTTAGCATAATTACCTATTAATGCAGTTGCGCCAGCTGTGGTCATCATTTTATCGGCAGTATCAATATTGTCTTTAATTAATACAGGAATGCCATGCATTTTACTTCTTATTTTTCCGCTCTTGCGTTCCATATCCATTTTTTCGGCAATGGCTAAAGCGTCAGGGTTTATTTCAATAACCGCATTTATAGCTGGGCCTTTTTTATCAAACGCATTAATTCTATCTAAATACAACTTCGTAACGGCTTTAGAAGTGGTTTTGCCGCTCTTCATCATTTCTTGCAATTGGTCAATTGTAATTTCATTAAATAAAAAATTATCATCTAAATAAAACGCTTGATTATTTTGCTTTTCGTTATCAGAAACTAAACTTAGAGGTTTAGCAGCTAAAGATGTTGCTGCTAAAGTGGCAACCGAGGTATTTATTAAAAATTTTCTTCTGTCCATTGCTTTATATTTAAAAAAACAATTTAACAGAAAATTACGGTTTAAATGCTTTGTAATAAGAATTTTAGACTTTACTCAAAAAATGCTTAAGAATTTTTAGAAAGTGAAGTAATTTTTAGCTTTTAAGATTCAAAAACAGAATAAATTACTGAGATAGATAAATATTACTAATTAAAACATTAGCTAACTCAAAACTTCTTTTAAAATTTCATGAGATTTTACCTGCCCAAAATCTTCGATATGCAAACTATAAAATTGAATAATTTTTTGGAGTAATACTTTTCTTAAAGCAGCCCCAATTTTCAACTTATTAAAGTTTTCTATTGAACTTGTAAATAATTTGAGCCAGTTTTCTTTTAATTCTTCTTCAATAAAATAAATATGTGGAGGTTGGTTGGCTACAAACACTCCGTCCTTTAAATCAAAAAACTTAAACTTTTCTGCTTGGTTTAAATCGGGGTAAAACCCCAAAAAACGACTAAGTTTTAACAAAAAAACCAAATGAAAATTTGCTACACCTTCTTCTGTTTGGTCTAAAAGCTCAATACTTTTTGCAATAAATTCAAACATCACCTCATCTTCATGCTGTTGTTTAATAGACTTATAAATCATCTCGTTTAAGAAAATTACAATACTACTTTTAACAATATCATAAGGAATGTTTTGCAAAACAGGGAAACTGCGGGCGTTAGAAACTCTTTGCATATTTCCGTTGGGTTTGTGGTAAACCACCAAATCTAACAGGTGCATGGGCTGCAACATGTTTAACGGAATTTTTGCTTTTGGTTTTTTTACCCCATTTATTAAATAAGATTGTAAGCCAAATTTTTGGGTGTAAATTTTTGCTACCACACTGGTTTCGGCAAAATTAGTGGTTTTTAAAACTATCCCTTTTGTTTTATGCAGCATTACCTCACAATTAAAATTTTGCCCACTGCAGTGTCAGTTCCATCATTATTTACTACTAAAACCAAATAAACACCAGAAGCAGCCTCTTGCTGATTAAAATTTTTGCCATTCCATGTTGCTTGTCCGCCGTTTGCTCTTGTCTCGTAAACCAAAGTTCCGCTTATGTCTGTAATTTTTACATAAGCATTTTGTGACAAGCCTTTTATACCTATGTTTCCATTAAACCCTGGCCTAACTGGGTTTGGATAAACAATTACTTTATCCATTTTTTGTACCGGTTCCGTTGCATCACCTTTGTAAGAAATAATGCCGCTAGCTGTTCCAAAAAAAACTTCTCCGTTAACATCATCAATTGTAATACTAATTACACTATTATTTAAAAGCGGACTATTTCCAGTATTAAAATATTGAATTTGTTGAGTGCCCGCACTGTTGAAAAGCCAAACACCGTTATCTGAGCCAATCCATTTTCTATTTGCACCATCAACAGCAATACATTTAATGTTTTGGTCGGCTAATAAAGGCTTTAGAAATCCATTTTCTATTAAATTAGGAATTTCAACATTTGCTCCAGAAAACAAATCTGAAGCATTAAAAACCGCTGCAACACCTTGGTTAGTCCCTATCCAAATAGCCCCATCTTTATCAAGTGTTAAAGCATTTACATTTGAACCCGGTAATGCGCCATTATTTGATGAAAAACCTATTTTTCTTGTTTTTGAACCATCAAAAATCAATAAACCTTCGCTTCTAAGCATTAACCATTTATTATCAGAACCATCAATCAATAAACCTGTAATACTAGTTACAGGGTTTGGCAAATCAGCTGGAAAATCATAAGCAGTCCAGCTACCGTCGTTTTTTTTAACAGATAAAGGTTTATTTACGCCATACTGCGTAACACAAAGATTTTTTTTACTATCAAAAGCTACTCCATTTACCCTAATATTTGTTGGGTCGCCAATGGTTAATTGCAAACTACTATTGTTTTGATCAAAAGCTTTTAAAATCCCGTTTGCATCAAAAGCTAAAAGCCCATTAACATAAGACGCTAAATAAATAGTATTTTCTGATGAACTATAAGTTGTAGCAACAATATCTTTAATACCGTTAAAAATATTACTATTCTTTTCACTATAACCTTGCCATTCATTCTGAGAAAAAACAGAAAAACCATCATTAAAAAAGGCTGGTGCAAAAGCTTGTGTAATAGCACCCGGCGCTAAATAAATTTTATTGTTTATATAATTTAACTGGCTCACATTTAAAGTATTTGGGCCATTGGGCAATAAATAGTTAAAAGTTGTCCCTTCTTTTGTAAGCAAAACGCCTTTTTCAGCATCAGCTAAATAAATGTTATTATTAGCGTCTATAATTGCAGCATTTAAGGCATTAAATTTACTTGAATTTTGAATGTTTTTAATAATCGCTTCTTGCTGATTATAGCTAATAACTCTAAAAGTAGAAATGCTTAATAACTGGTTATTACTCACACTAAGACTATTTACATTAGGCCTAAAAATTTGAGTAGGCACCCAAGTATTGTCTTTGTATCTAAAAATCGCATCATCAAATAAAGCGTAAAAATAACCGTTAAAAGGAACTAAAGAAGCTGGATTGGAACTTGGGTAATTTTGTTGAATGCCATGTTTTTTCCATGTATTAGCATCTGCAATTAATGGGTTTTGTAAATTGGTTTCATAAATACCGTTTGCAGTAGCTGCCAAAATTTGATTCCCAATAATTGCGGTTTCAAAAACGGCCAAATTAGTACCGCCTACACCTAAAAAATAAGTGTCTTTTACTTCTCGTTTTAATAAATCGTAAATTACAATACCAAAACCACAACTTAAATAGGCGTTGGCACTGCTAAAAGTTATGGCATTAATACTTTTATCGCCTAAGCCACTTTTTTCAAAAATCTCTGGCAAAGCATATATTTTTTCGCCAGCTAGTAAATCTATTTTTGAGTTTTTATAGGCAATTAATAGTTGTTTAGTTTGCGTATCCCAAGCAATTTTTTTGGTATTGATATCTGCTAAACCATTAATAGTAGAAAATTTATTTATTTCTCCATTTTGTGCATCTACAGTGAATAAACCCCCAGTTGTTGCGCAAAATATTTTTTCTTCTGATACAGCTATAGAAACTACATTATTAAATGGCAAGTGCGTTCTCCACCGCCCTAAAGCTACTTCTTGCGCATTTGCCCAATTATAAAAGAATAATAAAAGAAATAATAAAAGCCTGTTCATCTAAAAAAATGTAAAATACGTATTTCTGAACATATTGGAATTTAATTTATATAGTTTTACTCACAAAAAAAATTATAATGATTTGGAATAAACTCTCCTACTTTATCATTAACAATCGCAAAAGTTTACTTTTTATATTTGTTGTAATCACTCTGTTATTTTTTTGGAAGGCCCGTGAAATTAAGATAGCTTTTAACCCCGGAAAAATTTTACCAAGTACAGATTCTACTTACATAAAATACCAAAACTTTAGGCAAAAGTTTGGCGATGATGGAAATGTGATGGTCTTAGGAGTTCAGAATAACAACTTATTTCATCAACAGTTTTATCAGAATTGGCAAAAACTACATATCAAAATTGAGCAAACAAAAGGTGTTAAACAAGTTTTAAGCATTTCCAATTTTGTTTCTTTACAAAAAGACACTATTAATAAACGCTTCAATTTAATAAAACCAGACACTAAAATTGCCTTAATACCAATTTACTTAGATAGTATTGCTAAAACACTTTACAAATTACCTTTTTATAAAAATATTTTATTTAACGACAACAAAACTGCCACCATAATGGCAATTACTTTAGATAGCAATGTTTTAAAAAGCGCAAAAAAAATAGCCCTAATTAAAGCGATTGAAAAAAACGTAAATAACTTTGAAAAAGCACAAAATACAGAAGTACATATTTCTGGTTTGGCGTATATTAAAACTGTTTTAAGCGAGTTGGTAGCAAAAGAGTTTGCTCTTTTTTTAGCCTTAACCATTCTTATATCTGGCTGTTTTTTAGCTATATTTTTCAAAAGCTTTTCATCTGTATTTTACCCCATAATTTTAGTGATTTGCGGGGTAATTTGGAGTGTAGCTTTTATGGTGATTTTTGACTTTAACATTACCTTGCTCACCGGTGTTATTGCCCCATTAATGGTGATAATTGGAATCCCAAACAGTATTTTAATCATCAATAAATACCAATTTGAATATCAAATTCATCAAAATAAAAAAACTGCGCTTTTATTAACCATAGAAAAAATTGGTGCAACTATATTTATTGCCAATTTAACCACCGCTATTGGTTTTGCGGTTTTATACTTTACCAATAGTAATGTTTTACAAGAATTTGGAATAACGGCCGCTATTGGGGTAATGTTTACTTGGTTAATTTGTTTGATAATTTTACCTATTATTTTCTCTTTTTTAGCTCCGCCAGTTATCAAAGAACACCAACCTTTAGTAGAAAAGAAATGGATTACTCTATTTTTAGAGTGGGTAGAAAAATTAGTGATTTACAAACTAAAAGCTATTTACGTTACTACATTATTACTTATCATTATTGCTGTTTTAGGCGTTTACCAAATTAAAACAAATGGTTTTGTAGTTGATGATTTGCCAAAAAGCAATGCAGTTTATCAAGATTTAAAATTTTTTGAAGATAAATTTAACGGTGTTTTACCGCTGGAGTTAGAGATTTCAAATCGTAAAAAAAACAACATTATTAAATTAAGTACTTTAAATAAAATAGACGATTTAGAGCGTTTATTAAAGGAATACCCTGCATTTGGCAAAGCTATTTCTCTAAATAACGCCGTTAAATATGCCACTCAAACTTTTTACAACGGAAATCCTAATTATTACAGAACACCCAATCAGTTTGAAGGTAGTTTTATATTAGAATATGTAAGCAATTCTGGCAAAGGCACTAACATGACTAAAAGTTTTGTTGATAGTGCTAAATCAAGCACAAGATTTACTATACAAATGAAAGACATAGGTTCTGAAAATGTTAATAATTTGATTGCCAAATTAAAGCCCAGAGTTGATTCTGTTTTTAACCCAAAAATATATGATGTAATACTAACTGGACCAGTAATAATGTACGTAGAAGGCACAAATTATTTGGTTAAAAACTTAAAACAGAGCTTAATTTTAGCAATATTTTTAATCTCCTTAGTTATGTGGTTTTTATTTAGAAGTATTAAAATGGTTTTAATTTCTTTAATACCTAATTTAATTCCCTTACTAATTACAGCTGGTGTAATGGGTTTTATTGGTTTAGCTTTAAAGCCATCAACCGTATTAATTTTCAGTATTGCTTTAGGAATAGCATCAGACCAAACCATTTATTTTTTAACGCGTTACCAACAAGAATTAAAGGCCGGCAATTTTAATATTTTAACCATTATAAAAAACACCATTAAAGAAACTGGGTTTAGTATGATTTATACTTCAATAATATTGTTTTTTGGTTTTGGTGTATTTATGTTCTCAACATTTGGAGGCACTGTTGCCTTAGGAGGATTGTTAGCGATAACCTTGTTAACTTCAATGTTGTTTAACTTGATATTTTTACCCGCTTTACTCATTAGTGTGTACTTAAAAAAAGACATAGAGCCTGTTAAAATTTAACTAGCTCCTTTTCTTTTCTCCATATCGTTTAAACATAAATAATATGTAAAATACAATTGCTACTGATAAAATCATCATTCCTAATCCTAACAAGTACTTCCCATAATTATCATTGTAAAAATATAAAGCCACTCCGGCTGCAATAACAATAACTCCAATTTTAAAAATTGGAATAGATTTCCTTAACATTAACATAAATCCTCCTTTTTATAATTTAATAGCAAATATGTTTCCAACTATTTAAAGCACCTACAAATATATGCAGGTGCTTATGGCATCGCTATAATTAATAATGCTTTATTTTTATCCTAATTCAAAGTCTCGCTTTCTATCAAGCGTTATTTAAAGCATAATAACCTTTTTGAAAGAGTTTTATTCTCGAAAGTTGTCAATACTAATCTGTCCTTTTACAAGTCAGTTCTCAAAACTTTCAGAGTTTTCACCTTTCCATCGCCTGTTAAATTCACAAAGTATATTCCGTTTGTAAAACGAGAAATATCAAATTTTAACAATTTTGTTTCTTTTTTTATCTCTATAGTTTCTAATATATTTCCTTTAACATCTGTTAAGCTAACTTTTGTAAAATCAGAATTATTTAAAAATAAATTAACAAAATCAGTTGTAGGGTTTGGGTAAACTTTTATGCTTTCTTCAAATACCGATTTGACACTTTTAGTTGAAAGAATACTTTTATCACCATTTAAATCATATTGAACCAATTGATAATAGCTGATTCCGTTATATGGATTTCTATCTGTAACGCTGTATATCTTAGATGAATTCACAGAACTTAAAAACTTAAAATTTTTACCATCATCAGATTTTAAAATTTCAAAATGGCTATTTTCTTTTTCAGAGGCAGTTTTCCAAGTTATAACCACTTCTCCGTTTGTACTTTGTAACAAGTCAAATTTCACAAGTTCAACAGGTAAAACTGGGTTAGTTACAATTCCTGTCTGGTTAATTACCGGATCTGATGTTTCTATGGAACTTGTGCTTCCTAATACGCTATTTAAGTTGCTTGGACTGCTATCTAAAACTATCTGTCCTGAAGTTTCATTCAATTTATGATAAAGTATAAGCCCGGTTTCAGCACCAGTTAACTCTGTGTCTTTATTGCTTGAAATGTTTGTTACCGTTCTGGCTGTGTTCCAAATCCTGATTTCATCCATTGCACCAGTTAGACTCTTAAATAGTACTGTATATGAATTGGGAGTTTGCACTTTACCAAACTCAAAATAGGTAGCCCCTAAACTTGCATAATCAAAAGTTGACGGACTAACTTCCTGATCTGCTAACGAGCCTACATTTATTCCATTTAAATAAAAAGACCAGATTCCATTGTTAAAAACATATGCGAAATGGTTCCATGTATTGGTTACTATGGAACTACTTATATCATTGGACTGAGTGAAGCTACCGTAATCCGTACTCAAAGACACCGCCATTTTACCCTGCAAAAAGCTAAACCCTCCTGCATTTGCAGGTAAACTCGGTACCGTTATATTGATAAAAGATTGATTATCTAAAGAACTCATTTTCGCCCAAAACTCCACAGTTAATCCGTTTAAATTGGATATCTTATTTTTAAGATCTGAACTTGTTATGGATGTATTGTTTGCTCCGTTAAAGGTATAACCGATTTGAGCAAAGCCATTAAAACTAATTGATATTAGAATAATTGCAAGTAGGTGTTTTTTCATATTCATACTAAGATTTTTAATTTTTAAAATACTTTCTTGCTATTACGGAAAGAGCAATTAAATGGTTCTAAAATTTTTAAAAATTAGTTATCCATTCAGCAAATTTTCATGCTTCGCTAAAAACATGATGAGAAATCCTAAAAATTAATCTTATTAAAAACCTGTTGTACCTTAACACAATACTTAAGTCAACTATTAACCCGTTTAATATGTTTAAAATTTAACATTGCAAATGCTTAAAAATAGCTTATTTATCAAACGATTTCGTAAATTTGCAACCTTAAATTTTGGAGATCGCTAAAGATGTATAAGGAATATAAACAATTAAATTTATCACAAATAGGGAAAGACGTTTTAGAGAGTTGGAAAGCGAATGATATTTTCGAAAAAAGCATTCAAAACAGACCAGCATCTAAACCATATACTTTTTTTGAAGGACCACCATCTGCAAACGGAATGCCCGGCATTCACCATGTGATGGCTAGGTCTATAAAGGATATTTTTTGTAGATATAAAACATTAAAAGGTTTTCAAGTTAAACGTAAAGGTGGATGGGATACGCATGGTTTACCAATTGAATTGGCTGTAGAAAAATCATTAGGCATCACAAAAGAAGACATCGGTAAAAAAATATCAGTAAAAGAATATAATGACGCTTGCCGCAAAGAGGTAATGCGTTATACTGATGTTTGGAACGATTTAACAGAAAAAATGGGCTATTGGGTTGATTTAGAAGACCCATACATCACTTATAAAAATGATTACATTGAATCACTTTGGTGGATTTTAAAACAATTACACCAAAAAGGATTTTTATATAAAGGCTACACGGTACAACCTTATTCGCCTGCCGCAGGTACAGGTTTAAGTTCTCATGAGTTAAACCAACCAGGTACTTACCGAGATGTTAAAGACACTTCTATTGTTGCGCAGTTTAAGGTAAAAAACAATCAAGTGCACCCTTTAACAAATGTGTTATTTGATACTCCGGATGAAAATACCAGCATTATCGCTTGGACAACAACTCCGTGGACATTGCCATCAAACTGTGCTTTAGCCGTTGGCGAAAAAATAGACTATGTAAAGGTAAGGACCTTTAATCAATACACTTTTTTACCTATAAGCGTAATTTTAGCTAAAGATTTATTGGCTAAACATTTTAAAGCCGAAGGTAAAGATGCCTCTTTTCAAGATTACAAAGGCGGAGATAAAGTAATTCCGTGGGAAGTTGCTGCCGAGTTTAAAGGTGTTGAATTGTTAGGGTTACGTTACGAGCAATTAATGCCTTATGTAAGCAACGAAGAATTAGAAAAAGATGCTTTTATAGTTATTGCTGGCGATTTTGTAACCACAGAAGACGGTACTGGTGTAGTACATACTGCATCTGTTTTTGGTGCTGATGACTTTAGAGTTACCAAAGAAGCAGGTGTGCCATCGGTAATGGTTAAAGACGAAAACGGAAACGAATTTCCTTTAGTTAACAAGCAAGGTAAATTTGTTGATGAAGTAACCGACTTTGCTGGCCGTTATGTAAAAGAAGAATATTACAGCGATGAAGAACGCAAAGAAGCTGATTTTAAACCTACTGATGTTTTAATTGCCATTAAACTGAAAGAGGAAAACAAAGCTTTTGATGTTAAAAAATACGAACACAGCTACCCACATTGCTGGCGTACAGATAAACCAATTTTATATTATCCTTTAGATAGTTGGTTTATTAAAACAACTGCTGTTAAAGATAAATTGGTTGCATTAAACAAAACCATTAATTGGAAACCAGAAAGCACAGGAACTGGGCGTTTTGGTAACTGGTTAGAAAATTTAGTGGATTGGAATCTTTCTCGTTCAAGATATTGGGGAACGCCTTTGCCAATTTGGAGAACTGAAGATGGAGCCGAAGAGAAATGTATAGGTTCTGTACAAGAACTTAAAGACGAAATATCAGCTGTTTTAGATAGCGATATTTTAACTACTGATGAAGCTTTAAAAAACAATACATACTTGCAATCTATTGGAGGTGGGGAATTTGATTTGCACCGCCCTTATGTTGATGATTTGGTTTTAGTATCTGCCAAAGGCAAAAAAATGTTCCGCGAATTAGACCTTATTGATGTTTGGTTTGATAGTGGTGCAATGCCTTACGCACAATGGCATTATCCTTTTGAAAATAAGGAAGAATTTGAAGCTGCCTACCCAGCAGATTTTATTGCCGAAGGAGTTGACCAAACCCGTGGTTGGTTTTTTACTTTACATGCTATTGCAACCATGTTGAGCGAAACTAGCGACGAAATAAAAGAAGTTAACGAGAAAAACCATAATAAAGGAATTGCATTTAAAAATGTAATATCTAACGGATTGGTGCTAGATAAAAACGGCAACAAAATGTCTAAACGTTTAGGCAACGCAGTTGATCCATTTAGCACTATAGAAACTTACAGTGCTGATGCTACCCGTTGGTATATGATTTCAAACGCATCGCCATGGGATAACCTAAAGTTTAACATTGAAGGTATTGACGAGGTTAGACGTAAGTTTTTTGGAACACTTTATAACACTTATGCTTTCTTTATTTTGTATGCTAACATTGATAAATTTAGCTATGCAGAACCAGAAATTGATTTAGAAAACAGACCAGAAATTGACCAATGGGTGATTTCTTTATTAAACACTTTAACCAAAGAGGTTGACGAGTTTTATAATGATTTTGAGCCTACAAAAGCTGCTCGTTCTATCCAAAATTTTGTTGATGAGCATTTAAGCAATTGGTTTGTACGTTTAAGTCGTCGTCGTTTTTGGAAAGGTGATTATACTGAAGATAAGATTTCTGCATACCAGACATTATATACTTGTTTAATTACCATTAGTAAGTTAATGTCGCCAATTGCACCTTTCTTTTCTGATAATTTATATAACGATTTAAATGCCGTTACTAAAAAAGAAAATTGCGAATCGGTTCATTTGGCAAACTTTCCTGCTTACAATAATAGTTTGGTAAATAAAGATTTAGAAGAAAGAATGGCTTTGGCTCAAGATATTTCTTCGATGATACTTTCTTTACGTAAAAAAGTAGGTATAAACGTTCGTCAGCCTTTGGCTAAAATTTTATTGCCCGTATTAGATAAAGATTTTGAAAGTAAAGTAGAAAACGTAAAAGAACTTATTTTATCAGAAACCAATATCAAAGAAATTGAGTATATTACTGATACAGCCGGAATAATTAAAAAGAAAATCAAACCTAACTTCAAATCTTTAGGAAAAAAATTAGGAAAGGATATGAAAGTGATTGGTGGTATGATTAATGCTTTCACGGATGCTGATATCATTGCTTTTGAAGAAAAAGGATTTGCTGACTTAAATGCAGAGAATACTGTTTATACTATTTTACCAGAAGATGTTGAAATTATTGCCGAGGATGTGCCAGGATGGCAAGTAACTAATTTGGGCAAATTAACAGTTGCGTTAGATGTGAATATCAGCGAAAGCTTAAAAGAAGAAGGCATTGCCCGTGAGGTGGTAAACAGAATACAAAATTTAAGAAAAGATTTAGGCTTTGAAGTAACGGATAAAATACAAGTTACCTTACAGTATAATAGCTTAATTGCCAACGCTGTGGATAATAATTTATCTTATATTTGCGCCGAGATATTAGCTACTTCTTTAACTTTAAGTAAAAACTTAATTGAAGGGCAAAAAATAGAAATAGAAGAAACAGAATTATTGATATTGATTACGAAGGACTAATTATGGAAAACAAAACCGCAAAAAACCGTTACTCAGACGCTGACTTATTAGATTTTAAAGCGTTAATTACTGATAAATTAACAAGTGCTAAAGACGAACTTTATAGCCTAACCAGTTCATTAAGCAATCCTAACAAAAACGGAACTGATGATACTGCTGGTACTTATAAAACTTTAGAAGATGGTTCTGCAACTTTGGAAAAAGAGCAAATTAATCAATTAGCTTCTCGTCAGAAAAAATTTATTGAAAACTTAGAAGCTGCCTTGGTACGTATAGAAAATAAAACTTATGGTATTTGCAGGGAAACTGGGAATTTAATTCAGAAAGAACGCTTAATGGCTGTACCACATGCAACACTAAGTATGGAGGCTAAATTAAAACAAAATTAATGAAGGGTTACACAAAGCCACTTATTGCCATATTTTTTATATTAATTGCTGATCAGGTTTTAAAAACTTGGGTAAAAACTAATATGTTTATTGGGCAAGAGTTTCATTTAATTAAAAATTTTGCCATTATCCACTTTACAGAGAATAATGGGATGGCCTTTGGGATGGAATTTGGTGGCGAAGCCGGAAAATTAGCACTCTCTTTATTCAGGATTGTAGCAGTTGCGGGCATTGGATATGGTTTACACCATTTAATTAAGCATAAATACCACCGTGGTTTAATTTTAAACGTTTCGCTTATTTTCGCAGGCGCATTAGGAAACATTATTGATTCTGTTTTTTACGGCATAATTTATAATTACGAAAAACTTTTCCACGGCAGAGTGGTTGATATGTTTTACTTCCCAATATTACAAGGTAACTTCCCGCAATGGTTTCCTATTTGGGCTGGAGAAGAATTTATTTTCTTTAGGCCGGTATTTAACATTGCAGATTCTGCAATATCTGTAGGTGTGATAATGATTTTAATATACCAAAAAGTATATTTTAAAGAAGAAATAGTGGAGCAACCCTCGCTTAACAGTGAGATTGTTGAAGATTAAATTTTTTACCATATCTGTCCGAACAATTTCCGATTTCGTAAAACGGAATTATTAACTAATTGATTTACAGTTA